>NZ_JBWKXQ010000036.1:0-68604 GCF_059423125.1 Variovorax sp. GW531-E2
GGCACGCGCATTGAGATCGACGACGCGCCCGCGCTGGGCTTGCAGGCCAGGCCTGCGCTGCTGCTGGACACCATCGAGCACGTGGGCATCAACAACCTGCCAAAGGACACGGCGGCATCGATTGCGGCGCAGCTGGGTGCGCTGACGGAGCACCTCGTGTTCGACCAGCCGTGCGCCCCTGTGACGGCCGAGGCCGATGTGTTCGGGCTGGTGTCTGCAGCCACAGGCACGCACAACAACACTATCCACCCGCAGCCCCAGAGCCTGGCCACCGCCCAGGCCCAGGGTTACGCCAACAGCTTCTCGGGCGTGCACGCCCCGCGCCCCTGGCGCCCGGCCCTGGCCGCGGCCGACGGTGCCCGCCTGCATGCCAGGCCCACGGCCAGCGGCGTGCACAGCGCCATCGTGGTCGGGCCTTCGGGCGAGACCTCGCCCAATGGCGCCGACGAGCTGTACTGCAACGACCGTGGCGACGTGCGCGTGCGCTTCCACTGGCAGAACAACGCCAGCGACAACAGCAACGGTGACAACGCCCAGGACAACCGCAGCACCCGCTGGATCCGTGTGGCCCAACGCCAGGCGGGTCCCGGCATGGGCTGGCAGTGGCTGCCGCGCATCGGTCAGGAAGTGCTGGTCAAGTTCGTCGACCTGGATGTGGACCAGCCCGTCATCGTCGGCGCGCTGTACAACGGCCGCGGCGACGGCGGCATCGCCCCCACGCCCGGTGGCGCATCGCGCGACAGCGGCGAACAGGGCAACGGCAGCAACGACAACAACGACGTTTTCGCCCAGGCGAGCAATGCCTCGCCCAGCGCCCAGGCCAACCTCGCAGCCGGCCATGCCCCGCCCTGGCACGGCGCCAGCGCCGACGACAAGGGCCACCGCAACGCGGCCGCCCTGAGCGGCTTCAAGACCAAGGAGTTCGGCGGCGAGGGCTTCAGCCAATTGGTGTTCGACGATTCGAACCAGCAGCTGCGCGTGCAACTGCATGCGAGCACCGCCCACAGCCAGCTGAACCTGGGCCACCTGATCCACCAGGCCGACAACTTCCGCGGCAGCTTCCGCGGCCAGGGCCTGGAGCTGCGCACCGACGGCTATGCCGCCCTGCGCGGCGGCAAGGGCGTCTTGCTGAGCACCTACCACGGCGCAGGCGGCCAGAAGCTCGAGCCCGTGGGCGACTTCGCCGCCGGCATGGCGCTGCTTAAGCAGGTGCAGCAGCTGGGCCAGGCCCTGAGCGATGCGGCCAAGACCCACGAGACGGTACAGCTGGCTGGGCACATCGGTGCCAACAAGGTCGACGAATCGCAACTCGACAAGGAGCGTGCCCCTTACGCCGCGATGGAACGCACCGTCAGCGGCATGGTGACCGCCGACGCGCTCGACACCGCCTACGCCGATGCAGCAGACAAAACCATCGCCACCGGCGAAGGCAAGGTGCCGCACACGAGCGACGCCGTGATCGCGCTAGCCGCACGCGGCGGGCTGGCGATGGTGGCCGGCCAACAGCTGCAGGTCGTCAGCGGCGAGACCGCCACGCTGGCCAGCGGCGGCGACATCAACCTGGCGCTGGCCGACGTGCTGCGCGTGCACAGCGGCCAGGCCATCGGCGTGCTGGCCGGGGCGCAGAAGGCCGATGCGGACACGGGCCTGTCGGTCATCGCGGGCAACGACGACCTGGACTTCCAGGCGCAGCACGACGAACTGCGCGTACAGGCCAAGAAAGCGCTGAAGATCGCCAGCACCGACCAGACGGTGGAGTTCGCAGCCAAGAAGAAGATCCGCATCGCGACGGCGCAGGGCGCGTCGATCACGCTGCAGGATGGGGACATCACCTTCGAGTGCCCGGGGAAGATCACTTATCACTCGGTGCAGCGGAAGTTGGCCGGGCCGACCGCCAAGGACTATCGCTTGCCGACCTTTGTCCGTTCTACGCTGAGCGCCTCGAGCATCAAGTTCGATCTGCGCCTCGCTGACACACCGGGAACAGGAGGGCACGCACTGGCCCATACGCCTTGGCGCATCGCGACCGGAGACGCGCCGACAGCGCTGTACACCATCGACGAAAGGTGCTTGGTCGCGGAGGGAAAAACGGATGAGGAGGGCAAGCTCGTCTTGTCGGACGATCAGGAAAAGGCGCTGGAGCAGGCCTATCGAACACACCCCAGCGCTATCTGGCTGGTCTATCCGGGGCAGACAGTCTTGTTGACTGGCGTGCAGGAATCCGATGACTGGAATGCCGAAGACCGGATGCTCCATGCCCTCGACGCGGCCGACTTCACCGGGCAACGCGAGCAAACCCGCTTTGCGAAACAGGTGCAGCCCAACCTCGCCTACGCCAAGGAGGCGCTGGGCGCCGCGAGCGAAGGCACGCTCTACGAGCACGTCAAGAAGTAACAGAGATTCGACATGGTTGATACCCAAAAACAGATCACGCAGCTGTGGGACGGCAAGCACCAACCTGTCGCGCCGGCCAAGAGCATCCCCGGCTGGTTCGTTCAAGATAGCGTCAAGGTGCCGGGGCAAGACAAGGAGCAAGTCTGGGGAGATCAGTTTTCCGACGTTCGAAGCGGAAACAAGGTCGAGTTCTACGTCTCAGGCAAGGAATACTTCGACAAGGTCGGAGCCGCCATCAAGAATGCAAAAAAATGCATCTTCATCGCCGGCTGGCAGGTGAACTTCGACGTCCAGATCACGCAGGACGGAAAGATGCTGTTCCAGCTTCTGGACGAGGCGCTCAACCATGCCGACGTGTTTGTCATGCCCTGGATGTCACCGAAGATCGGTGTCGACACTGGCGACTTCGAGACCATGTTGGTGCTCCATCACCTGAACGCGGGTCGCACAGGGCCGCATCGTGCGCATTGCCTCCCGGCCATTGCACAGAGCGACATGTCCGGCGCACTCAACATCGGTTTTGCGCATCACCAGAAACTCGTGGTCGTCGACAACCAATATGCCTTCATGGGCGGCATGGACCTGGCCTATGGTCGCAACGACGATGGCGCCTTCAAGCTCGAGTCCGGTGGCCGCACGAACAAGGAGCTTTACAACACCTGCATACCGCCCATCCACGAAGTCAGCCACGTTGAGAAAGTCAAGTACCTGACGCGTGCAGAACTGGTCGCCGCCTGCTTCGAAGGCAAGGTCGCAGAGGCGGCGCAGTTCGTCACATCGGCCCCCATCAAGCCGGTGGCCGTTGCACAGGACGCGATCGGTGCCGTGAGCGACAAAGTGAAAGACACGCACAAGGAGTTCGCCGACTGGTGGAGTGCCATCGACCTGGTGCCTGAGTTCATGCGGCAGCTGCAGGATATCCCTCTCGATGCTGCCCAAGGCATCTCTCGCTGGGCCTACGGCAGCCTCGACAAATCCCTGCAAAACCAGTTCGATCGACTGAACGAAAGCGGGACCGCCAATGCAATCGACAGTGCGACCGTCGTGGTCGCGTGGCTGAACAACATCGACATGAGCGGGCTTCCGCCCAAGCTGCTGGAAGAGACGAGAAAAGCCTTCGAGGCGTTGACCTTTTCGCTTCTGGGCTTGTTGACTTCTGGTGCCTCCAACCGCAAGCAGCCGTACGCCAATCTGCGCAAACTTGGCAAGACGCTGCCGCCGCCCAAGGTAGTCGACCCTGCCAAGCAACCCCGGATGCCCTGGCACGACGTGCAATGTCGCGTCGAAGGCCCCTCGGTACATGACCTGAGTCGCAACTTCGTCCGCCGCTGGAATGGTATTGCCAAGCGATACGAAGGATCCAGTGCACGCCTGGTGCAGGGCGTCAACGGCGTCATCAAACAGATCTACGACGTGCTCGGGGTGCCGCCTGCGGCCTTCAAGCCGTTGAAGCTGCCGCGCATTCCCGCTGCACATGTGCCTGCTGCAGCAACAGCCGCCGCGGCGAAGCCCGGCAAATCCTGGGTGCAGGTGTTGCGCAGCGCACCACGTCGATTGCTTGCCGATGAAGGTGCGGCCCTCGGCGCGCCGCAGAGGGCCGACAGCTACGCGCAAAACAACTGCCTCAAGGGCATGCTGAAGGCCATCGCCGGGTCGCAGTGTTTCATCTACATCGAGGGGCAGTTCTACCAGACGGCGTGCGGCAAGCAAGTTCCACCGCGCGATGCGATGCCTTCCGGTCCCATGGGCGCCTTGATCGATATCCGCATGTCACCGGGCTACCGCAAGTACGCCCGCATGCTGGGCATCGAAGGCGTCCCCGCGAATGAGATTGCAAGCAAGTTGATCTGGAGCAAGATCGACGATGTGCGTCGCGACCTGAAGGGCGGCGGTGCCGACTTCATGAACGACGTGATGGCGACGATCAAGAACACAGCCATGGCAGAGATCACCAACAAGCTGGGGCCAGAGCAGTCAGCCCTGCTCAACCCTGTGGGCAGGGCGCTGGTGCGGCGCATCGAGCGGGCTGTGCTCGAAAAGAGCGACTTCCATGTCTACCTGGTGCTGCCGATGCATCCGGAAGGCACGCTCGACACAATGAACATCATGGCGCAGTTGCATCTGACGATGCAGTCGCTGGTATTCGCCGACGACAGCCTGCTCAACGGTGTGCGGCGAGCGGTGATGCTGGGCGAGTATGTGCACGAGAAGAAGATGAGCGAAGAGGCAGCGAGGTCTGCCGTACGTGCGCTGGATGCCGAGAGCGCAACGGGGGGAGAGCTGTCAAGAATCGTCGGTGAGCGATGGTCCAGGTACCTGACTCTGCTGAATCTGCGCAATTGGACGACCCTGGGCGGCCGCCCGATGACCGAACAGTGCTACGTGCATTCCAAACTGCTGATTGCCGACGACCGCGTAGCGGTGCTGGGCAGTGCCAACATCAACGACCGCAGCATGCAGGGTGACCGGGATTCGGAGTTGGCGATCATCGTGAACGACGACACGAAGGTGAAAGTTGCCCTCAACGGCAAAGACAGCGTGGATGTGGGCGCGGCCGTTCACGACCTGCGAGTGCGGTTGTGGCGAAAGCTGTTTGGATTGACCGATGGGGCGACGCATCCGGCGAGCAGCCTGGAGACGGTGCTTACACACCCAGCATCTCCTGCGACATGGCAGGCGATTCAGAAGGTGGCGGCGGCGAATGCAAAGGCCTACAGGGCAGCGTTCAAGTTCCTGCCCAAGGCACAGGGGCCCAGTTCCATCTGGCCCACCTGGGACAGCAAGAAGGGGGTGCTTGAGCACTACATGCCTTTCAACGAGCGCTTCTGGCGAGATACAGAGCCGCGTGACGAATCGTTTACCTGGGATGCCAAAAGCAGGGTACTCGAATCCGCTCCTAAAGACATCCAGGGCTTTATCGTTGCGCTCCCCGTTGCCTGGACACAGGGAGAGAACAACCGCTCGCGCATGAACCTGACCTTGCTTGCGAACCAGATGCCCAGTCCGACACAAAATCCCGAAGCTGTCCAGTCCGCCTTGGCGTCCATGACCAATACTGCGACGGCTCCCCAAGGAGAAAATGTTTGATTCACCGACCCATGCCTTCTTCAACGCACACTGCGGCGCCAGCTCTTTTGTTGCTGGTCCTTCTGACAGGCTGCCAGCCCTCCAATTCGCAGGAGCCGCGCAAGACCACTCAGGAGCGGCAGGAAGAAAAGTATGTGGTGCCCAAGCCCAATGCCAAGGAACTGCTCGAATCCACGGCGCCCGGCTATGTGTCGCCGAGCGGTACGTCTCAAGAGTGCCTGGGGCGCCTGGTGTTCGATGTGACCCGGCCGGTGCAGTGGCCGGTGGCCAATGGCCGGCGGAGCGAAACATTCGGAGTCCGCAAATTTTCGGAGAACGTCCGCGATGGCCAGGATCGGTTGCGAATCGGCACTGTGGATGTTGCGACGGTAAAGATCGATCAGACATCCAATCTGCAAAAGTTCGCGGAAAGTCACGAGAGCGAAAAGCGCTATCGGATGGAAGAATTGAATTCCGAGATAAGGAGTCGCCAAGAGTCCGCGGATGATCGTCAAAAGAGAATGGCTACAGCCTCTGATGAGAAGAGGAAAGACATCGAGGGGGCGAGGGCCGATGATCTGGCGGCGGTGAAGGAGCTGCAAGCTGCCTTGGCTGAAGTGCAGGCTGATTGGAAGACACTGGACTTGGGGATTCCTGAAAGCTTTGGCTTTTGGAAACGTGGTTCACCGCTGCAGCCAGGTGCAGGGCATGACTCGGATGGGTCCTACTTCTATGCCTATATCGAACGCAACGGCTATATCTACGCCTTCAAGAGCGGAAGCGACCTTGGCAAGGCCGCACACCAGAAAGAGTTCCTCCCTTTCCTTCAGCGCTTCCGCCCTCGCGCAGCCGGCGAGATCCCCAAAGACCTCGGCATCTGCATCCCCTACGGCTTCATCGCCGACGATGGCAAGTCGACGATTTTCAATCGCATGTCGATCCGCTACGACGATGCGCCCGGGGTGCTCTACACCATTCAAACGTCCAACGTCGATCCTCGGCTCGGCCCCGAAACCACGACCCTCACGGCCGCAGGCCGCGCACTGGCCGGCCACATCGGGGGCTACGAGAAGGAGCTGGCCGACAAGTACGTGACGAAGAAAATCGGCCCCCGCATTGTCAAGATCGGCGGCCTCACCGCGCAGCAAGGCGGCTTTGCCGCGCAGAAGCCCGACAACGAAGGCAAGCCCATGAACGTCTACAGCGTGTTCACGGGCTATGGGGGCTGGCAGGGCACGTTCGTGCTGCCTTCAATCCTGGTGGACATGCGCAGCTACACCCGACTCGAGGCTCCAGAGCTGAGCGTCAACCCACCGCCGTTCGACCAAAGCATGGAGCGCTTGAGCGCGCTGCTCGGCAGCATCCGCCTGCGGCCCACGCAGCCGCCGATGCCGGAACTGGCGAACCTGCCTGCGAAGTAGCGCTGCGACCGGCCAGCCCTGGCCTTGCTCAGAACGGATACCGCCGCGCCGTCGTTTGCACCGTAATCCACCGCAGCTCAGTGAACGCTTCGACACCAGCGCGCCCGCCGAACCGCCCATAACCCGACGCCTTCACCCCCCCAAACGGCATCTGCGCCTCGTCATGCACCGTTGGCCCATTGACGTGGCAGATCCCCGCCTCGATGCGCTGCGCCACGTTCCATGCGCGCGCCACGTCGCGGCCGAACACCGCTGACGACAAACCGAACTCGTTGTCGTTGGCCACCGCCACCGCCTCTTCCACGCCGTTCACGCGCACGACCGCCTTCACCGGCCCGAACGATTCCTCGCGGTAGATGGCCATCGCGGGCGTGACGTGGTCGAGCACGGTGGCGGGCATCAGCGTGTTCTGCGCCTTGCCGCCGCACACGAGCACGGCGCCCTTGGCGAGGGCGTCGTCGATCAGGGCGTTGCAGCGGGTCACGGTGCTCATGTCGACGACCGAGCCCAGCACGACGGGGCCTTCGCGCGGGTCGCCGAGCGGCAGCGCCTGTGCGCGGGCGGCGAACTTGAAGACGAATTCGTCGGCGACGGCGTTGTCGACCACGAGGCGTTCGGTCGACATGCAGATCTGGCCCGAGTTGGCGAAGGCGCCGAAGATCGCGCCGTCCACGGCCGCGTCGATGTCGGCGTCGTCGAGCACCACGAAGGGCGCCTTGCCGCCGAGTTCGAGCACGGCGGGTTTCAGGTACGTGGCGCAGGTCTGCGCGATGAGGCGGCCCACGCGTGTGGAGCCGGTGAAGTTGACGCGCCGCACGGCCGGGTGCGCGACCATGGCCTCGACCACGGCGCCTGCATCGGCCGGCGCGTTGGTGACGAAGTTGACGGTGCCCTGGGGCAGGCCGGCCTCGGCCAGCGCTTCGATGATGAGCGCATGCGTCTCGGGGCACAGCTCGGAGCCCTTGAGCACGACGGTGTTGCCGCAGGCCAGCGGCGTGGCGATGGCGCGCGTGGCCAGGATCACGGGGGCGTTCCATGGCGCGATGCCCAGCACCACACCGGCGGCCTGGCGCACGCCCATGGCAAGGCTGCCGGGCACGTCGGACGGAATGACTTCGCCCGCGATCTGCGTGGTGAGCGACGCGGCCTCGGTGAGGATGCCGGCCGCCAGGTGCACGTTGAAGCCCGCCCACAGCGCCGAGGCACCGGTCTCGCGCGCCATGGCCTGCACGAAGGCGTCGGCGCGCGCTTCGAGCGCGTGCGCGGCCTTGAGCAGCAAGGCGCGGCGTTCGTTGGGGCCGGTCTGCGACCAGGTGGCGAAGGCGCGTTGCGCGGCGTCGACAGCGGCGACCGCGTCGGCGGGCGTGGCGGCGGGGGCGCGCGTGGCGATGCCACCGTCCAGCGGGTTGCGGCGCTCGAAGGTGGCGCCGCCGGTGGCCGCGCGGCGTTCGCCGTCGATGAGCATGGAGATGTCGGTCATGGGTGTCCTTTGCAAGAAAGAAAGAGGAAGAGGGTGGTTCAGGCCACGCCCAGGTAGGCCTGGCGCACGGCGTCGGAATGCAGCAGCGCCTGCGCTTCGCCCGCGGCGACGACGCGCCCGCGTTCGAGCACGTAGCCGCGGTCGGCGGCCTGCAAGGCCTTGCGCACGTTCTGCTCGACCATGAGCACGGTCACGCCCTGGTCGGCGATGCGGCGCACGATGGCGAGCAGCTCGTCGACCATGCGCGGCGCGAGGCCGAGCGAGGGCTCGTCGAGCATCAGCAGGCGCGGCCCGCTCATGAGGGCGCGCGCCACGGCCACCATCTGCTGCTCGCCGCCGCTCATGGTGCCGGCGAGCTGCGTGGCGCGTTCCTTCAAACGCGGAAAGTCGTCGAAGGCGCGCGCGAGGCGCTCGGCGCGCAGCCGCGCAGGAATGAGCCAGCCGCCGAGCTCGAGGTTCTCGGTGACGGTCATCTGCGGGAACAGCTGGCGGCCCTCGGCCACCAGCGCCAGGCCGCGCCGCACGCAGGCGGTGGCATCGGTGGACGGCAGCGCCGCACCGTCGAGCACCGCCTCGCCCGAGCGCGGCAGCAGCCCTGCGAGCGCCTTGAGGAGCGTGGTCTTGCCCGCGCCGTTGGGCCCGAGCACGACGGTGACGCCGGGCGTCACGTCGAGGTCCAGGCCCTGGATGACCTGGAAGCCGTGGTAGCCGGCCGCAAGACCGCGCACGGTCATCTGGGTGCCGCTCATGCCGTGGTCTCCATCTCGTCGCCCAGGTAGGCCTCGACCACCTCGGCATTGCGCACGACCTCGGCCGGCGTGCCGTCGGCGATCTTGCGGCCCTGGTGCAGCACCAGCACGCGCTCGACGTACTTCAGCAGCGTGGTCACGGCATGCTCGATCCACACGACGGCGAGGCCATGGTCGTCGCGCAGGCGGCGGATGCGCCGCGCCATGGCATCGACCTCCGCCTCGGTGAGGCCGGCCGCCACCTCGTCGAGCAGCAGCACGCGCGGCCGCGTGCCCAGCGCCATGCCGATCTCGAGCAACCGCTGCTGCGAGGGCGTGACGTCGGCCGCGATCTGCGTCGCGAGGCCGCCCAGGCCCAGCATGTCGAGGATCTCGCCGGTGCTGCCCAGGCCCGCGATGGGCGCGCGGCGGCGGCCGGCGAACTGCATGCCGAAGCGCACGTTGTCTTCGAGCGTCATGTCGGCCATCACGCGCGGGGTCTGGAAGGTGCGTGCGATGCCGTGGGCGGCGTACAGGTGCGGGCCGCGCCGTGTCAGGTCGACATCGCCTTCCACCAGCAGCCGTCCCGACGTCGGCATGACCACGCCCGAGATCGCATTGAAGAAGGTCGTCTTGCCCGCGCCGTTGGGGCCGATGATGCCGACCAGCTCGCCCGCGTGCAGCGTGGCGTTCACGGCATCGACCGCAGTGAGTCCGCCGAAGCGCACCGTGAGGTCGCGGGCTTCGAGAAGCGGCGTGGCCTTCATGGTGCGTGCCTCCGCAACGCGGCCGCCTTGCGCTGCCACAGCGACGCGAGACCGTTGGGCAGGTACATCACGCACAGGATGAGCAGCAGCCCCAGCACCATCATGTAGCCGTAGGGCAGCTGCAGCCGCAGCGTCTCCGAGAGCAGGCTGAACACGATGGCCGCGGCCACCGGTCCGCCGATGCTGGCGGCGCCGCCGATCATCGCGATCAGCACGGTCTGGAAGCCGATGAAGGGGCTGAACACGGCGGCCGGTTCGATGTAGGTCCAGCGCACGGCCATCGCGGCGCCCACTGCCCCGGCGAAGGCGGCGGTGAGCGCGAAGCCGGCGATCTTCACGCGGCGCGTGTCCACGCCCAGCGTCTGCGCGCGCTGCTCGTCGGCGCCGATGCCAGCCAGCGCCAGGCCGAAGCGGCTGCGCTTCACGAGCAGCGCCGTGGCAATGGCCGCTCCCGCAATCGCCAGCACCGTGAGGTACACCGTCTCGTTCGACGGCACCACCGTGAGCACGCGGCCCACGGTGCCAGAGACCTGCTTCTCGACGAAGGTGACGGCATGGCGGATCAGCTCGGTCATGCCGAAGGTCAGCACGGCGAAGTAGGTGCCGCGCAGGTGCAGCACGGCCGCGCCCATCAGCACCGCCACCGCGCTCGCGATGGCCGCGCCGCTCAGGATCACCAGCGGCCAGGGCAGCACCTCCAGCAGCGTCGCGCTCGCATACGCGCCCAGGCCGAAGAAGGCCGAGGTGGCGAGCGACAGGTAGCGCGTGGCACCGCAGAACAGCGACCAGCTCGTGGCCAGCGCGATGTACATCAGGCAGCCGAGCGCGACCGACGCAATGAACTCGCTCGCGACCCACGGCACGGCGGCCGCCAGCGCGAGGCCGATGCAAAGCACCCACCACGGTTTGTTTTGAAAGAGGGAATTCATCTTCTGGAGAACAGTCCGTTAGGCCGCCAGATCAGCACGCCGATGAACACGGCGTACGACAGCAGCATCTTGAGCGAGGGGCTCGTGTAGTACATGCCCAGCGCTTCGACCACGCCCAGCAGCAGGCCGCCGACGAGGCTGCCCGCGATGCTGCCGAAGCCGCCGAGGGTGATGACGATCAGCGCCGTCACGGTGTAGGGCTCGCCCATCGAGGGCGAGATCTCGTAGGTCATCGACAGCAGCGCGCCGGCCACGCCCGACAGGCCCAGGCCGATGCCGAACATCAGCGGGTGCAGCCGCTTGGTGTTGATGCCCACGAGCTGCGCGCCGGTGGGCGACTGCATCAGCGCGCGCACCGCCTTGCCCAGCAGCGTGAGCTTGAGCAGCGCGATGAGCACGAGGCTCAGCGCCAGCGCCACGCCGAACAGCACCAGCTTGTTGGCGGTGAAGCGCATTTCGCCCAGCTGCACCGGTTCGGCCAGGTAGTCGTAGCCGCGCAGGTCGCCACCCCACACGAGCAGGGCGGTGTTCTGCACGAAGAACATCAGGCCGAAGCCGACCATCAGGCTGCGCGCCTCGAACACGTCGACGTTCGGCGCGCGCGCCGCCACCTGGCGAAAGCACAGCCAGTGCACCGCCATGCCCAGCGCCATCAGCAGCACGAAGGCCACCGGCATGAACACCAGCGGCGAGATGCCCAGCGCCGTGTGCGCCCACCAGGTGAGAAAGGCGCCGAGCATCAGGAACTCGCCGTGCGAGATGTTCATGATGCGCATCAGCCCGTACTGCAGGTTCAGTCCGATGGCCACCAGCGCATAGATGCCGCCCGTGATCAATCCGCCGGCCAGGAGCTCGGCCCATCCAGAGAACGACACGCTGTTATTTCCAGGCCGGTTTCGGCATCAGTTGCGCGGTGGCGCGGTCCTTGGGCCACACCACTTCGAAGTCGCCGCCCTGCCACTGCGACACGGTACCGGGGATCGACGCGTTCTCGCTGCCCTCGAAGCGGATCGGCCCGAGGATGGTCTTGAACTCGTTCTTCGCGATCTGCTCGCGCAGCGCCTTGCGATCGAGGCCCACTTTCTCCACCGCCTGCTGCAGGATCTGCAGGCCGGCCCACGCATGGCCGCTGGCCCAGCGGTCGGGCTCCTTGCCGAACTTCTTGGTGTGCGCATCGAAGTAGGCCTTGGCTTCGGGGCTGGTCTTGCCGTTCCACGAGCCCATGCCGATCACGCCCTCGGTGTTGGCCGCCATCACGTTCTTGTAGAGCTGGAAGGCCGTGCCCACCGAGGTGTAGAAGTACTTCGGGTTGAAGCCCACTTCGCGCGCCTGCCGGCTCGCCAGGATGGTGTCCGGCGGGTAGGTGATGCCGATGAAGGCGTCGGGGTTCAGGTCCTTCATGGTGCGCAGCACGGGCGCGAGGTCTTTCACGCCGAGCGGGTAGCTCTTGCGGTCGAGCACCTGGATCTGCGTCTTCTTCAGCGCGTTGTTCAGCGCCGCGAAGTTCTCCAGGCCGAACAGGTCGTCCATGTAGACGATGGTGATGGTCTTCACGTTCTGCGCCACCAGCATGTCGACCAGCGCGCCCATCATCTTGTCGGGCTGCTGCAGCAGCGAGAAGAAGAAGGGCAGGCGCATGTCGATGAGCTTGCGCGACAGGGCCGTGGGCGCCAGCAGCGGGTAGCCGAAGCGGTTGGCCAGTGGCGCGACCGCGAAGTTGGCGCCCGATCCCCAGGGCGGCAGCACGAGGTCGACCTTGTCGCTCCCCATGAGCTTTTCAAACGTGCGCACGCAGGTCTCGGTCTCGCTGCGGTCGTCGTAGCCGATGAGCTCGATGGGGCGCTTGGCGCCCTTCACCGACAGGCCGCCCGCGGCGTTGACCTGCTCGGCCCACAGCAGGTAGTTGGGTTCCTGGCTCACCTGCGCGCCCGCGGCCCAGGGGCCGGTGCGGGCGATGGCGTAGCCGATGCGAACGGGCGCGCTCTGCGCGAACAGCTGCGGCGCGACGGCGGCCGCGCCCAGCGCGGTGGCCGTGCCCTGAATCCAGTGGCGGCGGGTGGGGTGAAGCATGGAGGTCTCCTTCCGGGCGTCGGTATGCGCCCGCTGACCGGGATCGTAGAAACGCACGCCCTTTGCCGCTGTGCCCGCCGCGCACAAAGCACTTGACGCAGCGTGCATGCGCCTAGTGGTTAACCCGCAAAGGCGAGGGCTTTGCGGGCACTCCACAATGCGCGGCATCCTGCTGCCGTGTTGCAATCTTTCGTCTTCACTGCTTTCGCCCCATGACCGCGTCCCTGCTCCTGTCCACCGACGCCATCCCGCCGAAGGAACGCGGGCCGCTGTGGTGCGAGTGGGTGTGGCGCCACTTCGGCGGCCTCGGCTCCGACCTGTACGGCGACAGCGATTTCGACGGCCACCTCGCGTCCTCGCACGCGGGCGACGTGATCCTCACGCGGCTCGAGGCGAACCGGCATCGCGTGCTGCGCACCCCGCAGATGGCGCGCCTGAGCGATGCGCCCTACCTGAAGATCGTCGCGCCCTGGCAGGGCTCGGCCGAGGTCACGCAGCGCGGGCGCGCGGCGGCGGTGCGCGCGGGCGGCTGGACGCTGTACGACACCACGCTCGACTACACCGTGGCCAACCCCGAGCGCAGCGACCACCTCATCGTGATGCTGCCGAAAGACCAGATCGCCTCGCCCGCGCTGCCGCTGGGCGACCTCGTGGCGCGGCGCATCGGCGGCGACAGCGGCATCTCGCGCGTGGCGCTGGAGACCATGCGCAACACCTACCTGGAGCTGCCCCACATGAGCGAGGCCGCCGCGCGCGGCGCGGGCGAGTTGCTGATCCAGCTGGTGCGCCTGTCGCTCATGGAGCTGGCGGGCCGCAGCACCGCCCAGACCCAGCGCGAGGCACTGAAAGACCGCATCCACCGCCACGTGGCGCAGAACCTGCGCGACCCGGCGCTGTCGATCGACGGCATGGCGCTGGCCCTGCGTTGCAGCAAGCGCCTGCTGCACCAGGCCTTCGCGGGCGACGACGACACGCTCACCGGCTACATCCAGCACCAGCGGCTGGCGGCCAGCATCCGCGACCTCATCGATCCCGCGAACGCCGCGCGCTCCATCACCGACATCGCGCTGGGCGCGGGCTTCGGCAACCTCTCGCACTTCAGCCGCGTGTTCCGCGCGCACACGGGCGGCAGCCCGAGCGAGTTCAGGCGGCAGGCGACGCTGCAGCGTTGATCGTGCGGGTGCGCATCGCTCGCGGTGCGCTGCTTGCAGAGTTGCCATGAATGCTTAAGCAGCGCTTGTGTCGAAGCGGGTATCAAACCTAAATCTTCTTGGTTAACTGATTTCGCAACGGGCGTTTTCAGATCAAAAAAAAGATGCTTTAACGCGTGCGCAGCCTCGGGAGCGACGCTTCCCGCTGGTATGGTCGTGCGCGCAATTCAGCTCCACGCCATCACGCCCGTTGTCGACGCATTGGGTACTTGCTTCACATGCCCCTTCGTCACGACCGCATCTTTCCGCGCTACGCGTTCTACTGTGTGCTGGCCGGCCTGGCCGCGATCTATGTCTTCTGCGCCATGGTGCTGGTGCCGGCAAAGATCTACATCCTTCCGTACCTCATCACGCCGGACTTCGTGCGCTACAAGGGCGCCTTCTTCGTGCTGGTGCTGGCGATCCCGGCCGCGATCTACCTGATCGGCTGGAAGGGCAGCGACTTCTTCGCGTGGCTGCGCACCCCGCAGGTGCTGACGCTGACCGCGCACGGCCTGCAGCTGGGCACGCAGACGGTTGCCTTCGCCGACGTGACGCGGCTGCGCCATCGCCACAACCGCAACCACCTGCTGCTCACCACCCGCGACGGCCGCACGCTGCGCCTGCGGCTCGACCTGTGGGACGACCCGTATGCGCTCGTCGCCGAAGTGGAAGAGGCCGTCGGCGAGGTGCTGCGCCACGACGTGGAGCGGCGCCTGCATGCGGGCGACACCGTGCCCTTCGGCGCGCTGGCGCTCAATGCCGAAGGGCTGGTGCACAAGGGCCAGCTCATCGCGTGGTCGAGCATCGACACCATCCGCACGCAATCGGACGCCGAAGCCATGGACGTCGACGAGCACCTGCTCATCGTTGCCAACGGCAAGACCCGCAAGATCGATCGCTCGAAGATCGACAACGAGCCGGTGCTGATGAGCTGCCTCATGCAACGCCTGCCGTCGGCCTGAGCCCTTCTTTTTCTTTCTTCAATCTCCAAAGTACAGCGACTCACAAAATGGAAATCTACAGCTCCGCCAGCCAACAGGAAAAAACCCGCCAGGACCGCCCCGTCTTCTACTCCCGCACGCGACTGATTGCCGGTGCCACGCTCTGGGTGGTGGTCGCGGTCGTGCTCGCTGTGCTGTGCATCCGCGCGCAGGACAAGAACATCGGCATCCTCATTGCGGCGGGCTTCGGCCTGCTGGCCGCGTGGCTGGCCGTCAAGTGCATCCGCACGCTGGCCAACATCGCAACGCCTGCCTTCGTCATCGGCCGCCAGGGCCTGACCTTCGAGAACGGCCTGCTGCTGCCGTGGCACAACATCGTCGAGAACACCTGGGTCAACCAGGACTACATGGGCATTCCCATCGGCAAGCAGATCCAGATCAAGACCGACCTGCCCAAGCCGAAGGCCCGCGTGCTGCGCCGCGCGACCGCGCTGGAGATTTCGGGCGACGAGTACCTCGCCCTGTGCGACGCCTACGCGGCGTGACGGGCAAACAACCGCGCGTTTGAGCCGCCCGGCGCCTGCTGGTAGGCTGGCGGGCCGCCATCCTCCGGGCTCGCTTTCGCGGGCCCCACGCGCATGAACGCCTCTCATCGCCGGCCGGTTCCGCTGAACAAGGCCTACCGTCTCCTGAACCACGGCCCGACCGTCCTCGTGAGCGCCGCGCACGACGGCCGGCGCAACATCATGGCCGCGGCCTGGGCCATGCCGCTGGACTTCGATCCGCCCAAGGTGGCGGTGGTGCTCGACAAGAGCACCTGGACGCGCGTGCTGCTCGAAGGCGCAGGCACCTTCGCGCTGCAGGTGCCTACGCGCGCGCAGCTCGACCTGACCGAGGCCTTGGGCAACAGCTCGGGCCGCGAGATCGCCGAGCGCGACGGCAGCGACAAGTTCACCGCCTACGGCCTCTCGACCTTCGCGGGCGAGGTCACCGGCACGCCGCTGCTCGAAGGCTGCGCGGCCTGGCTCGAATGCCGGCTGCTGCCCGAGCCGCCGATCCAGCAGCGCTACGACCTGTTCCTGGGCGAGGTGATCGCGGCGCAGGCCGATGCGCGCGTGTTCTCGGAAGGCCGCTGGCATTTCGAGGGCCACGACGAGCTGCGCACGCTGCACCACGTGGCGGGCGGGCACTTCATCGTCGACGGCGAGGCGGTCGATGCGAAGGCGCTGCCGCGTTTGACACCGTAGCCTGCATGCCGGACCTGAACCTGATCATCACCGTCGTCGGTTACAGCCTCATGGGCCTGCTGGCGGCCATGATGGGGTCGCTGGGCCTGGCCGCGCTGTGGACCTGGCGCGACTGGCCCGGTGCCGACCGCCTGACCGGCCTGGCCGCGCGGCTGGCGATCCTCACGTGGATGGTGGGTGGCGTGATGCTGATCGTCGGCGGGCTGGCGATGGCCGGGCTGGCGGCCTGGGTCATCTTCTGGGCGTCCAAGCCACTGCCGTCGACGGTGCTCGGTGTTGCGGGCTACGTGGCCTCGCGGGCCGTGCTCGTGGTCATGGCGGTGCTGCTGGTGCGCAAGGGCGGGCTGGTGCTCTCCGCCTGGTGGGGCGCGAGGAAAGAAGAGGGCGCGTCCGAAGCGCCCGGCGCTACAGCACGAAAGGAATGAAGCGCCGCGTGCCGCGCATGTAGTCGCGGTAGGTGTCGCCGAAATGCGCGAGGCATTCCTTTTCGTCGCGCAGCGCCGTCAAGAAGAGGAACAGCGTGGCCATCAGCACGAGCGCCAGCGTGAGCCAGGTGAACTGCTTGAGGAACGCGCCCCAGGCCAGCAGCATCAGCGCCGTGTACATCGGGTGGCGGATGTAGCGGAAGGCGCCGGTGGTCACCAGCGCCGAGGTCTTTTCGAAGCCGTACAGGGCCGGGTCGTCGTTGCGCGCCTCGCTCGGCTTGCCCTGCGCCTTGAGCAGCCGCACCGCGTGGATCGGCAGCCAGATCGACAGCGCCAGCAGCACGCACGAGAGCAGCTGCGTGAACGAGAGCGGATCGACATGCCACACCGGCAGGTTCAGCACGATCAGCACCAGCATGCATTCCCACGCGAAGAAGCGGTAGAAGCCGTGCGAGCCGGGCTGGCTCAGCGGCCCGCGCGACACGTACAGCAGCGCGGCCGTGCCGGCGACGAAAAGAAAGAGCTGGAACCAGAGGAGCATGGCGGCCGAATTTACACGGCCCGCAAGACTCAGCCGGAGATCGAAAACCCGCCGTCGACCGGGATGGCGGTGCCGGTCACGTAGTCGGAGGCGGCGCTGGCCAGGAACACGGCGGTGCCTGCGATGTCCGAAGGCTGGCCCCAGCGGCCGGCGGCGGCACGCGTCTTCACGCGCTCGTACAGGCCCGGGATCTGGGTGCGCGCACCGTCGGTCAGCTCGGTCTCGAACCAGCCCGGCAGGATGGCGTTGACCTGGATCTGGTCGACCGCCCACGAGAGCGCGGTCGACTTGGTGAGCTGCACGATGCCGGCCTTGCTCGCGGCGTAGGCTGGGGCGTAGGGCGCGCCGAAGATCGACATCATCGAGCCGATGTTGATGATCTTGCCGCCGCCCGCAGCCTTGAGGTGCGGGTGCGCGGCGCGGCTGCACAGGAAGGCGCTGGTGAGGTTGGTGTCCATCACCTGGTGCCACTCGGCCAGCGCGAGCTGGTCGACCGGCTTGCGCACCGTGGTGCCGGCGTTGTTGATGAGGATGTCGAGCCGGGCGCAGCGCGCTACGACCTCATCGAAGGCCTTCTGCACCGAGGCTTCGTCGGTCACGTCGAGCGCGAGCGCGAAGCTGTCGCTGCCCAGTGCCTTCAGCGATTCGACCGCGGCGGCCGACTTCTGCGCATTGCGCGCCGCGATGATGACGCGGGCGCCGGCCTTGGCGAGGCCCTGTGCCATGCCGAGACCGATGCCGCCGTTGCCGCCGGTGACGAGTGCGACTTTGCCTGTGAGATCGAACATCAGGTGGTTTCTGGTTTCTTGGAGACGAGCGTCAGGATATCGTAGCTCGCGACCAGCTCGCCGAGCTGGTTGGTCACCTCCACGTCCCAGGCCACCACGCCCTGGCCCTGGCCGCTCGCGTCCTTCTTGTTGCGGTCGATCTTGCGCTTGCAGGTCAGGCGCGCCTGGATGGTGTCGCCGATGCCCACGGGCTTGACGAAGCGCAGCGTGTCCAGGCCGTAGTTGGCCAGCACCGGGCCGGGCGAGGGCGACACGAACAGGCCCGCGGCCGCCGACAGCACGAAGTAGCCGTGCGCGATGCGCTTGCCGAAGGGCGAGGCCTTGGCCGCCTCTTCGTCGAAGTGCATGTAGAAGTAGTCGCCCGAGATGCCGCCGAAGGCGACGATGTCGGCCTCGCCCACGGTGCGGCGGTGCGTGAGCAGCGAGTCACCGATGCGCAGTTCCTCGAAGTAGCGGCGGAAGGGGTGCACCTCGCTCTCGCGCAGCGCGGCGCCGCGCACGTGCTCGCCGGTGACGGCCGCGAGCATGGTGGGCGAGCCCTGCAGCGCGGCGCGCTGCAGGTAGTGCTTCACGGCGCGCAGGCCGCCGAGTTCTTCGCCGCCGCCCGCGCGGCCCGGGCCGCCGTGCTTGAGCACCGGCAGCGGCGAGCCGTGGCCGGTCGATTCGGCGGCGGCTTCGCGGTCCAGCACCAGCAGGCGGCCGTGCCAGGCGGCAGCGACCGGGATGGCCTTGGCGGCGATGGCCGGGTCGCGCGTGACCAGCGTGCCCACGAGGCTGCCCTTGCCGCGCGCGGCCAGCGCCAGCGCTTCGTCGATGCCGTCGTAGGGCATGAGCGTGCTGACGGGGCCGAAGGCCTCGACGTCGTGCGCCGCATCGTGTTCGAGCGGCTTGCGGCTCAGGAGCAGCGTGGGCGCGAAGAACGCGCCTTCGCCCACGCCGTCGCCCACGGGCGCGAAGCCGTCGCGTTCGCCGTACACCAGCTCCGCGCCCTGCAGCAGCGTGGCGACGCGCTCGGCCACGTCGGCCTGCTGGTCGCGCGAGGCGAGGGCGCCCATGCGCACGTCTTCGCGCGACGGATCGCCGATGACGGTCTTGGCCAGGCGCGCGCGCAGCTTCTCGGCCACGGCATCGAGGTGCTGGCGCGGCACGATCGCGCGGCGGATGGCGGTGCACTTCTGGCCGGCCTTGATGGTCATCTCGCGCGCCACTTCCTTCACGAAGAGGTCGAACTCCTCGTCGTCGGGCGTCACGTCGGGCGCGAGGATCGCGCAGTTCAGCGAGTCGGCCTCGGCGTTGAACGGGATCGATTGGCGCACCAGGTTCGCGTTCACGCGCAGCTTCGCGGCCGTGTCGGCCGAGCCGGTGAAGGTGACCACGTCGGGGCCTTCGAGGCGGTCGAGCAGGTCGCCAGTGCTGCCGATCACCAACTGCAGGCTGCCCTCGGGCAGGATGCCCGACTGCACGATGAGCTTCATCAGTGCTTCGGTGAGGTAGCTGGTGGCCGTGGCCGGCTTGCCGATGCAGGGCATGCCCGCCAGGAAGCTGGGCGCGAACTTCTCGAGCAGGCCCCACACCGGGAAGTTGAAGGCGTTGATGTGCACCGCCACGCCGCCGCGCGGCACCAGGATGTGCGTGCCCGCGAAGCCGCCCTTCTTGCCCAGCGGGAAGGCCGGGCCTTCGTGCACGAGGTTGCCCGAGGGCAGCTCGTTGGTGCCGATGCTGGCGTAGGCGCTGAGCGTGCCGGCGCCGCCTTCGATGTCGATCCAGCCGTCGGCGCGCGTGGCACCGGTGTGGGCCGACACGGCATACAGCGCTTCCTTGTTCGCGGCCAGGTACTTGGCCAGCGCCTTCAGGCGTTCGGCGCGCTGCTGGAAGTCGAGCTTCATGAGCGCGGGAATGCCGACGCGGCGCGCATGCGCCAGCGCCTCGGCGAAGTCGATGGCCTCGGCGTGCGTGCTCGCCACGGCCTGGCCGTTGACGGCGCTGCGCAGCGATTGCGCGGCTTGCTGGCCGATCCAGCGGCCGGCGATGTAGCTTTGAAGGGTGGTCATGGCGCGTGTCCTTTGAAGAGGGAAGACGCAGCGGCGCGGAGCGCGCGCTGCGCGGGGGTCATTTCTTGTTGCCGATGCCCAGGTAGGTATCGATGATTCGCTGGTCGTGCAGCAGATCGCCGGCGTTGCCTTCGAGCGCCACGGCGCCCATTTCGAGCACATAGGCGCGGTCGGCCACCTGCAGCGCGGCGCGGGCGTTCTGTTCCACCAGCAGCACCGACACGCCGTGCTTGCGCAGCTGCGACACCACGCGCAGCACCTCGCGCACCACCAGCGGGGCCAGGCCCAGCGAGGGTTCGTCGAGCATCAGCAGGCGCGGGCGCGCCATGAGCGCGCGGCCGATGGCCAGCATCTGGCGTTCGCCGCCGGAGAGCGTGGAGGCCATCTGCGGACGGCGTTCCTTCAGGCGCGGAAAGATCTCGAAGATCTCGTCCATGCGCGCGCGCTGGTCGCGCTGGCCCTTGCGCCACTGGTAGAAGCCGCCGAGCAGCAGGTTGTCTTCGACCGACATCTCGCCGAACAGCTCGCGCCGCTCGGGCACCAGCGCCACGCCGCGCGCCACCATGGTCTCGACGCCGGGGCGCGCGATGCGCTCGCCATCGAGCGACAGCTTGCCGGTCGAGGGCAGCAGGCCCATGGCCGCGCACAGCAGCGTGGTCTTGCCGGCGCCGTTGGGGCCGATCACGGTGACGATCTCGCCTTCGTTCACGTGCAGGCGCACGCTGTGCACCGCCTCGACGGTGCGGTAGGCGACGCAAAAGTCTTCCAGTTGAAGGATCGGGTGGCTCATCGGGCGTCTTCCAGCAGTTCGTCGTCGGCGCCGCCCAGGTAGGCCTCGAGCACGCGCGGGTTGGCCTGCACTTCGGCCGGTGTGCCGGTGGCGATCACGGTGCCGAACTCGAGCACGGTGATGCGGTCGGCGAGGTTCATCACGAACTCCATGTCGTGCTCCACCACGAGGATGCCCAGGCCTTCGGCACGCAGCTGGCCCAGCAGCTCGGAGAGCGCGCGCTTTTCCAGGTGACGCAGGCCGGCGGCGGGTTCGTCCAGCAGCAGCACCGAGGGCTGGCCGGCGAGCGCGCGGGCGATCTCGACCACGCGCTGCTGCCCCAGCGACAGCGACGCGGCCGGCGTGTCGGCGTGCGCGCCGAGGCCGCAGCGCTCGATCTGCTTGCGGGCTTCGGCCATCAGTGCGGCCTCTTCGGCGCGGTCCAGCCGCAGCATGGCCGCGAGCCAGCCGCGCTTGGCGCGCAGGTGCGCGCCGAGCGCCACGTTCTCGACCACGCTGCGCTGGCCCAGCAGGCGCACGTGCTGGAAGGTGCGGCCCAGGCCGCGTGCCGCGAAGGCGCGCGAGGGGCGGCCCGACATGGCATCGCCTTCGAGTCGCACTTCACCCGAGCTGGGGTCGTCCACGCCCGAGATCATGTTGAAGAAGGTGCTCTTGCCCGCGCCGTTCGGGCCGATCAGCGCGTGGATCTCGCCGGCCTTCAGCGTCATCGAGATGTCGTTGTTGGCGATGAGGCCACCGAAGCGCTTGCTGACCGCGTCGGCCTGCAAGAGCAGCGTGCCCGCCGCCGGCAGCACGCGCTGTGCGAGCTGCGCCGCCGGTGCGGCTGCGTTGGCTGCGGGCACCTTGGCCACCGGCCGCACCCAGCGGCTCACGAGCCGCGCCAGCGTGGGCCACAGGCCGTCGGCAAAACGCTGCAGCACGAACAGCATCAGCAGGCCGAACACCACCACCTCGAAGTTGCCACTGGTGCCCAGCAGCGCGGGCAGGATGTCCTGCAGCTTCTCCTTCAGCAGCGTGATCAGCGTGGCGCCGAGCACCGCGCCCCACAGGTGGCCCGCGCCGCCGACCACTGCCATGAACAGCATCTCGATGCCGATGTTCAGGTTGAAGGGCGTCGGGTTCACGAAGCGCTGCATGTGCGCGTAGAGCCAGCCCGACACCGCCGCCAGCAGCGCGGCCAGCACGAACAGCTTGATGCGGTGGCGCGCCGTGTCCACGCCCATCGACTCGGCCATGAGCCGGCCGCCCTTGAGCGCGCGGATGGCGCGGCCTTCGCGCGAGTCGAGCAGGTTGTGCAGCGCCCACAGTGCCAGCAGCAGCACGGCCCAGATCACCACGCCGAGTGCGCGCGGCGAGGCCAGCGAGATGCCTGCGACCACCAGCGGCGGCACGCCCGTGATGCCGGTCTGGCCGCCCAGGAACTCCATGTTGCCGAGCAGGAAGTACAGGCTCAGGCCCCAGGCGATGGTGCACAGCGGCAGGTAGTGGCCCGACAGCTTGAGCGTGACCGCGCCGAGCGCCCAGGCCAGCGCGAAGGTCAGCACCAGCCCGAGCAGCAGGCCGAGCCACGGCACCAGCGCCGAACCGGCGATGCCGCCGAGCCAGCCCGCGGCCGTGGGCGAGGTGCAGATCCACGCGGTGGCATAGGCGCCCATGCCGACGAACGCAGCCTGGCCGAAGGAGGTCATGCCGCCCACGCCGGTCAGCATGACCAGCCCGGCGGCCACCAGCGCGTACAGGCCGATGTTGCTGAGCACCGCGACCGTGAAGTCGGGCAGCCAGCCCCAGGCCAGCGCGAGCGCCACGATGCACGCCAACGTGAGGGTGCGCGGCGTGACCAGCGGACGGCCCGCGTGTGCGGCGGTGGCGGGCGAAGATGAAGTGGACGGCGCGCTCATTCCTCGTCCTCCACATGGTGGCTGCGCAGCGAACGCCACCACAGCACCGGAATGATCAAAGTGAACACCAGCACTTCCTTGTAGGCGCTGGCCCAGAACGAAGAGAAGGCCTCCAGCAGGCCGACCAACAGCGCGCCCGCGAGCGCCAGCGGGTAGCTCGCGAGCCCGCCCACGATGGCGGCCACGAAGCCCTTCAGGCCGATGAGAAAACCGGTGTCGTAGTAGACCGTGGTGATCGGTGCGATCAGCAGGCCCGACACCGCGCCGATGAGCGCCGCGAGCGCAAAGCTCAGGTCGCCCGACAGCTCGGTGGGAATGCCCGAGAGCCGCGCGCCCACGCGGTTGATGGCGGTGGCGCGCAGCGCCTTGCCGACCATGGAGCGTCCGAAGAACCAGAACATCGCGATCACCAGCAGCAGCGTGACGCCCACCACCACGAGCGACTGCCCGCTCACGGGGATGCCGCCGATGTCGAAGCGCACGTCCGAGAACGGCGTGGTGCGCGAACCTTCGGCACCGAAGAAGAACAGGCCCAGGCCGACCAGCACGCCGTGCAGCGCGACCGAGACGATCAGCAGCATCAGCACCGTGGCATCGGCCAGCGGGCGATAGGCCAGGCGATAGAGCAACGGGCCCAGCGGCGCGATCAGCACCAGCGTGGTCACCGCCTGCATCGTCATCGACGTGGGCTTGAGGCCCAGCACCAGCACCGCGGCGATCGCCGGGAAGGCGACGCACCAGGTGAAGGCCGAGCGCCAGTCGATGGTCGCGCCGCGCTTCCAGCGCCACACCTCCACGGCCAGCGCCATGACGCCCAACGCCACCAGCAGCCACAGCGTGGCCGGCGTGCGCCCGCCCTGCAGCGCCGCCATCGAGAGCGCGCCGAAGGCGACGAACTCGCCCTGCGGAATGAAGATCACGCGCGTGACCGAAAACACCAGCACCAGCGCGAGCGCCATCAGTCCGTAGACCGCGCCGTTCACGATGCCGTCCTGCCCCAGCAACAGGGCAATCTGCAAGTCCATAAAACAACCTTCGGGCGTCGCCCGTGATTCAGATCAGGAACACCGAGGAACCGGCTTTGCCGGGCCTCTGGTGTTGCCCCCGGTAGGGGGTAGGAGAAGCGACACGAAGTGCGCGGAGCCTGGGGGCGAGCTCAGGGTTGGAATTTCCAGGCGCCGTTTTCGATCTTGACCATCACGCGCGCGCGCTGGTCCAGGCCCAGGTGGTCGGCCGCGGTCATGTTGAACACGCCATGCGCGCCCGACACGTCCTTGGTCTGCTCGAGCGCATCGCGCAGCGCGGCGCGGAACTCGGGCGTGCCCGGCTGGGCCTTCTTCAGCGCGACCGGCACGGCCGAGCTCATCAAGAGGCCCGCGTCCCAGGCGTGCGCGCCGAAGGTCGAGACCGTGCCCTTGCCGTAGGCGGCTTCATAGGCGGCGACGTAGGCGAGCGCAGACTTCTTCACCGGGTTGCTGGCGGGCAGCTGGTCGGCCACGAGCACCGGGCCGGCCGGCAGGAAGGTGCCGTCGACGTCCTTGCCGCCCACGCGCAGGAAGTCGGCGTTGGCCACGCCGTGCGTCTGGTACATCTTGCCGGTGTAGCCGCGCTCCTTGAGCGTCTTCTGCGGCAGCGCGGCCGGCGTGCCGGAGCCGGCGACCAGCACCGCGTCGGGCTTGGCCGACATGAGCTTCAGCGCCTGGCCGGTGACCGAGGTGTCGGAACGCGCATAGCGTTCGTTGGCGACGATCTTGATCTTCTTCAGGTCGGCGGCTTTCGCGAATTCCTGCGACCAGCCTTCGCCGTACGCGTCGGAGAAACCGATGAAGCCGACCGTCTTCACGCCGTTGGCGGCCATGTGCTCGGCGATGGCCAGCGACATCATGATGTCGTTCTGCGGCGTCTTGAAGACCCACTTCTTCTTGGCGTCCATCGGCTCGATGATGCGGGCCGAGGCGGCCACCGAGATCATCGGCGTCTGCGCTTCGCTGGCCACGTCGATCATCGCGAGCGAGGCCGGCGTGGTGGTCGAGCCCAGGATCACGTCGACCTTGTTCTCGGCGATCAGCTTGCGCGTGTTGTTCACGGCGGCCGTGGTGTCGGAGGCATCGTCCAGCACGATGTAGTTGATCTTCTGCCCGCCGATCGTCTTGGGCATCAGCGCGATGGTGTTCTTCTCGGGGATGCCGAGCGACGCCGCCGGCCCGGTGGCCGAGATGGTCACGCCGACGTTGACGTCGGCCCAGGCCGAGAGGGCCGTGGCGCACAGGGCGGCGATCAGCAGGGGCTTGAAGAATTTCATGGTTGGTTTGTCTCCGGGTTGAAAGGGGAAAGGCCGAGGAAAAAGCCGTGCGTTCAACGCTCGTCGAAGGACAGCGTGACGCGTTCGGTCAGGGGGTGGGCCTGGCAGGTCAGCACAAATCCCGCGGCCACCTCATTCTTGTCGAGCGCGAAGTTTCTTTCCATGCGGACTTCCCCGTCCACGCACTTCGCGCGGCAGGTGCCGCACACGCCCGAGGTGCACGAGAACGGCACCTCGAGCCCGGCCGCCGAGGCCGCATCGAGGATGCTGGGCTGGCCCTCGGTGTAGGTGATCTCGCGCTGCAGGCCGTCGCGCACGATGGTCACGCGCGCCTGCTTGGCGTCGCCCGGCTGCGCCTCGTGCACCACCGCGCCGACCTGGCTGGCCGAAGGCAGCGCGACGCCGAAGCGCTCGATGTGGATGCGGTCCTCGGGCACGCCCGCGGCGAGCAGCGCGGCCTCGGCCTCGTCGTTCATCTGGAACGGGCCGCACACGTACACGTGGTCGATCTGCGCGGCGGGCACCACCGAGGCCAGGAACTCGCCGATCTTCTCGCGGTTCATCACGCCGAAGCCCAGCGGCGAATCGGTGTGCTCGTCGGAGAAAACGTGCTGCAGCACGAGGCGCGTCATGTAGCGGTTCTTCAGGTCCTCGATCTCTTCCTTGAACATCGTGGACTGCAGCTGGCGGTTGCCGTAGATCAGCGTGAAGCGGCTCTTGGGCTCGCGCGCCAGCACGGTCTTCATGATCGACAGGATCGGCGTGATGCCACTGCCGCCGGCGATGCCGACGTGGTGGCGCGCGGCCTCGGGCTCGATGGGCACGAAGAAGCGGCCTTGCGGCGCCATCACCTGCAGGCTGTCGCCGGGTTGCAGGTGCGCGTTGATCCAGTTGGAGAACACGCCGCCGCGCACCTTGCGCACGCCGACGCGCAGCTCGCCGTCGTCGAGGCCGGCGCAGATCGAATAGGAACGGCGCAGGTCCTGGCCGTCGATGTCATGGCGCAGCGTGAGGTACTGGCCCTGCGTGAAGCCGAAGACTTCGCGCAGCGCGGGCGGCACCTCGAACGAGACGATGACGGCCTCGTGCGTGTCGGGCTCGATGGCCTTCACGCGCAGGGGGTGGAAGAGGGTGCTCATCGTGGGCGTGCCTCAGATAGGCTTGAAATGTTCGAAAGGTTCGCGGCAGGCCATGCAGCGATAGAGCGCCTTGCAGGCGGTGGAGCCGAAGGCCGACAGCCGCTCGGTGCGCTCGCTGGCGCAGCGCGGGCAGGCGATGCGCTCGCCGGCCATGCGGCCGAACAGCTTGATCGGCACGGCGGTGTTGGAGGCCTGCTCGGGCGTGAGGTGCGCGGGCGGCGCGATGCCGTAGGCCTTGAGCTTGTCGCGGCCTGCGTCGCTGATCCAGTCGCTGGTCCAGGCGGGTGCGCGGCGCAGCGTGGCGCGCGCACGGCCCAGGCCTGCGTTCTCGATGGCGGCCAGCACGTCGTGCTCGATGGCTTCGGTGGCGGGGCAGCCGGAGTAGGTCGGCGTGAGCACGATCTCCAGGCCGTCGTCGTGCTCGATCACCTCGCGCACGATGCCCAGGTCGCAGACCGACACGGCCGGCACCTCGGGGTCGGGCACGGTGTGCAGCACGGCCCACGCCGCATCAATGCGCGACGCCAGTGCGTTCGTCACCACACGCCTCCGGGGAAGCTGCGCTGCAGGTGCTGCATCTCGGCCAGGATGTAGCCCATGTGCTCGCTGTGCACGCCGTGCTTGCCGGTGCTGCGGAACGCGGCTTCCTTCGGCATGGCGAGACCGGCGGCGTCGAGCACCTGCTGCATCTCGGCCAGCCACGGTTCGCGCAGTTCGCTCCAGGCCGGGCCGAGGCCGCTGGCGCTGGCTTGTGCATCGACGTCGTCGCTGTCGAACAGCTCGGGCACGTAGAGCCACAGCTGCTTGAGCGCCTTCTCGGTGCGGCGGCGCGATTCGTCGGTGCCGTCGCCCAGGCGCACGACCCAGTCGGCCGAGTGCTGCTGGTGGTAGCGCGCTTCCTTCAGCGCCTTGCCGGCGATGGCGGCCACCTCGGCGTCGCTTGATGCGGCCAGGCGTTGCCACAGCAGCTTGAGCAGCGTGGCGACCATGGTGTTGCGCAGCACGGCAAAGGCGAAGTCGCCGCGCGGCAGCTCGACCAGCGTGAGGTTGAAGTAGTCGCGCTCGTCGCGCAGGTAGGCGAGCTGGTCTTCGTCGTGCGCGCGGCCGGCGCCTTCGAGCTGGCCGGCGTGCGTGAGCACCGCGCGGGCCTGGCCGACGAGGTCGAGCGCGATGTTGGCCATCGCGATGTCTTCTTCGAGCACCGGTGCGTGGCCGCACCATTCGCCCAGGCGCTGCGCGAGCACCAGGCAGGTGTCGCCGATGCGCAGCAGGTAGTGCACGGCGGGCGTGCGGTTCAGTTCGATCGAGGCTTGCATGGCGTGCCGCTCGCTCACATGTGGTCCACGGACTTGGGCAGCGCGTAGAAGGTGGGGTGGCGGTACACCTTGTCTTCGGCCGGGTCGAAGAACATGTCCTTGTCGCCAGGGTCGCTGGCCACGATCTGGTCGGAGCGCACCACCCAGATGCTGCTGCCTTCCTGGCGGCGCGTGTAGACGTCGCGCGCCATCTGGATCGCCATCTTCGGGTCGGCCGCGTGCAGGCTGCCGCAGTGCTTGTGGTCCAGGCCGGCCTTGCTGCGCACGAACACTTCCCACAGGGGCCACTCTTGCTTCACTTCGGTGCTCATGCTGCTTCCTTCATCGGTTGTTTGTTGGCGTGGGCCATCGCGGCTTCGCGCACCCAGGCGCCGTCGTCCCAGGCATCGACCCGGGCCTGCAGGCGTTCGCGATTGCAGGGGCCGTCGCCGGCGATCACGCGCCAGAACTCGCTCCAGTCGATGACGCCGAAGTCGTGCGCCTGGCGTTCTTCGTTCCACTTCAGGTCGGGGTCGGGCAGCGTCACGCCGAGGATCGCGGCCTGCTCGACGGTGGCGTCGATGAACTTCTGGCGCAGCTCGTCGTTGCTGAAGCGCTTGATGCCCCAGCGCATCGACTGCGCCGAGTTGGGCGACTGGTCGTCGGGCGGGCCGAACATCATGATCGAGGGCCACCACCAGCGGTTGACCGCGTCTTGCACCATCGCCTTCTGCGCGTCGGTGCCCTGCTTCATCATCGTCAGCAGTGCTTCGTAGCCCTGGCGCTGGTGAAAGCTCTCTTCGCGGCAGATGCGGATCATCGCGCGCGCATACGGCGCGTACGAGCAGCGGCAGATCGGCACCTGGTTCATGATGGCCGCGCCGTCGACCAGCCAGCCGATGGTGCCCATGTCGGCCCAGCTGAGCGTGGGGTAGTTGAAGATCGAGCTGTACTTGGCCTTGCCCGTGTGCAACGCGTCGAACATCTGGTCGCGCGAGGTGCCCAGCGTTTCGGCGGCGGCGTACAGGTACAGGCCGTGGCCGCCTTCGTCCTGCACCTTGGCCAGCAGGATGGCCTTGCGCTTGAGCGTGGGCGCGCGGCTGATCCAGTTGCCCTCGGGCAGCATGCCGACGATTTCCGAATGCGCGTGCTGGCTGATCTGGCGCACCAGCGTCTTGCGGTAGTGCTCGGGCATCCAGTCTTTCGCCTCGATGAAGTCGCCCGCGTCGATGCGCGCGTCGAAGCGTTCCTCGAGACGCAACTCGTCGGCGGAGCGCACGGCCTTCTGCTTGCCGTCGCCTGCGTCCTTGCCCATCGTGTCCATGGCCTGGGTGTACATGTGCGTGTCCTTTCGGTGCGGTGTGTGGGGGCGCGGGCGCTCAGCGCGGGCGCGTGTCGACGACGCGCCGGGCCTTGCCGGTCTGCGTGCGTTCCATTTCGTCGGGGCCGTGCACGACCACGCGGGTGGAGATGCCGATGAGCGTCTTCACGCGGTGCTGCACCCACTCGGAAATCGCGTTGCGGTCGGCCGCGGCGGCTTCGTGCGGCGTGAGTTCGCAGTGCACCTCGACCTGGTCGAGCAGGCCTTCGCGGCTCACGCGCACCTGGTACAGGCCGGTGAGGGCGCTGTGCGCGAGCACGATCTCTTCCACCTGGGTGGGGAAGACGTTGACGCCGCGGATGATCATCATGTCGTCGCTGCGCCCGACGATCTTGCCCATGCGGCGGAACGCGCGCGAGGTGGGCGGCAACAGGCGCGTGAGGTCGCGCGTGCGGTAGCGCACGATCGGCATGGCCTCCTTGCTCAGCGAGGTGAAGACCAGTTCGCCTTCTTCGCCGTCGGCCTTCAGCTCGCCCGTTTCGGGGTCGATGATCTCGGGGTAGAAGTGGTCTTCCCAGATCACCGGGCCATCCTTGCTCTCGACGCATTCGCTGGCCACGCCCGGGCCCATCACTTCACTCAGGCCGTAGATGTCGACGGCGTCGATGCCGGCGCGCGTCTCGATGTCGCGGCGCATGGCCTCGGTCCACGGCTCGGCGCCGAAGATGCCGACCTTGAGCGAGCTGTCTTTGGCGTCGAGGCCCTGGCGCTCGAACTGCTCGATGATCACCTGCATGTAGCTGGGCGTGACCATGATGATGTCGGGCTTGAAGTCCTGGATGAGCTGGACCTGTTTCTCGGTCTGGCCGCCCGACATCGGGATGACGGTGCAGCCGGCGCGCTCGGCGCCGTAGTGCGCGCCCAGGCCGCCGGTGAAGAGGCCGTAGCCGTAGGCCACGTGGATCATGTCGCCGGGCCGTCCGCCCGCCGCGCGGATCGAGCGCGCAACGAGGTCGGCCCAGGTGTCGATGTCGTTCTTCGTGTAGCCCACCACGGTCGGCTTGCCGGTGGTGCCCGACGACGCGTGGATGCGCGCCACCTGCGTGCGCGGCACGGCGAACATGCCGAAGGGGTAGTTGTCGCGCAGGTCGGTCTTCACCGTGAACGGGAATTTCGACAGGTCGGCCAGCGACTTCAGGTCGTCGGGGTGCACGCCCTTGGCATCGAAGGCCTGGCGGTAGTGCGGCACGTGGTCGTAGGCGTTGCGCAGTGTGGCGCGCAGGCGCGTGAGCTGCAGGGCGGCGATCTCGTCGCGGCTGGCGGTTTCGATCGGCTCGAGGTCGCCGGGGGCGGGGCGTTTCACGGTCATGGTGTTGTGTCTCCTCAAGCGGCCGGGACGGCCGGCCGGCCCTTGGCGGTGTACGAGCGTCCGCGGAACATCGCGATGCGCTCGCCGCGCTGGTTGGTGATTTCGGTGTCGTACACGCCGGTGCGCCCGGCCTTGGAGACTTCGAAGCAGCGTGCGGTGAGCACGTCGCCCTCGCGCGCCGGCGCGAGGAAGTCGATGGCGAAGCCCGAGGCCACGGTCAGCTCGTTGTACGAGTTGCAGGCGAAGGCGAAGGTGGAGTCGGCCAGCGTGGCCATGAAGCCGCCGTGGCAGATGGCGTGGCCGTTGAGCATGTCGGGGCGCACACGCATCTCGAGCGTGGCCTGGCCGGGGCCGACCTCCACGATGCGCATGCCCAGGCCCTTGCTGGCGTTGTCGTTCGCGAACATGCCGTCGCGCACGTACTCGGCGGTCTGTTGCGGGGTGCGGGAGGAAGCGTCGGTCATCTCAGCGGTCCTTGAACACCGGGGCGCGCTTGGCGCGGAAAGCCTCGACACCTTCGCGGTAGTCGTCGGCGTTGCCCATCTCGCGTTGGATGCGCGCTTCTTCGGCAAGTGCCGCGCCCAGGTCGAGGTTTTGCGCGGCGGCCATCGCTTCGCGGGTGGCGACCAGCGCGCGCGTGGGCATGCCGGCCAGGCGCGCCGCCAGCGCGGCGGCGGTGTCGGCCAGGGCCGCGTCGTCCACGCACTGCCAGATGAGGCCGATGCGGGCGGCTTCTTCGGCCGGGAGCTTGTCGCCCAGCATCGCGATGCCCAGCGCGCGCGCCGGGCCCACGAGGCGCGGCAGCAGCCAGGTGCCGCCGGTGTCGGGCACGAGGCCGATCTTGGTGAAGGCCTGGATGAAGCTGGCCGAGCGGCCCGCCACCACGAGGTCGCAGCACAGCGCGAGGTTGGCGCCCGCGCCGGCCGCCACGCCGTTGACGGCGGCAACCACCGGCACCGGCATCGAGCGCAGGCGCGCGACCAGCGGGCCGTAGTAGGTGGAGATGACGTGGCCCAGGTCCTTTGGCGCGGCGCCCGGCGTGGGGTCGGGCGCGACCGACGGGTCGGCCAGGTCCTGCCCCGCGCAGAAGGCGCGGCCGGCACCGGTGAGCACCACGCAGCGCACGCTGCTGTCGGCGGCAGCGGCTTCGAGCGCGGCCAGCAGTTCGGCATGCAACCCGGTCGTGAAGCTGTTGAGTGCCGCAGGGCGGTTCAGGCTCAGCGTGCGGACGGCGCCGGCGTTGCTGATGAGTACCAAAGGCTCAGTCATGCGTGTCTCTTTCATCCTTTGTGGGGACGGTTCGGTGCGTAAACACTATTGACCGACCGTTCGGTTGATTTTAGGATCGACCTCGATTCCGGCACAAGCGGGGTGCATTCAGGGCAAACCCTAGGAAGGTGTGAATGAATCCGGCGTGACCGAGCAGCCCGTCCAGGCACGTCCCCTCAAGGCGCAAAGCGCAGCCATAGCTCGGGCTATGGCGAGCATTTGCAACGCAGAGGGGGCGCGCCTGGGTGGGATGAGCGGGCATGCCGGGTTTGTTCACACCTTCCCCAACCCGCGAAAAAACAAGGAGACCGAATGCCCAGCTATTCCATCGACGGTGTGATCCCGGTGGTCGACCCGAGCGCCTACGTGCATCCCACGGCCGTGCTGATCGGCGACGTGATCGTCGGCCCGCACTGCTACGTCGGCCCCTGCGCCAGCCTGCGCGGCGACTTCGGCCGCATCGTCTTGCAGGAAGGCTCCAACGTGCAGGACCACTGCTGCATCCACGGCTTTCCCGACAACGACACGGTGGTGGAGGTCAACGGCCACATCGGCCACGGCGCGATCCTGCACAGCTGCATCGTGCGGCGCGACGCGCTGGTGGGCATGAACGCGGTGGTGATGGACGAGGCCGAGGTGGGCGAGAAAGCCATCGTCGCGGCCTGCGCCTTCGTGCCCGCCGGCATGAAGGTGCCCGCGCGCTCGCTCGCGGCGGGCATCCCGGCCAAGGTGCGGCGCGAGCTCAGCGACGAAGAGATCGCCTGGAAGCTCGAAGGCACGCAGACCTACCAGGCGCTGACGGTGCGCAGTCTGGCCAGCCTGCACGAGGTGGCGCCGCTCGCCGAGGTGGAAAAAGACAGGCCGCGCCTGCCTGCCACCGACGTGAAATCCCTGATCGCCACCCGCCGCGGATAGCCCTGCGGCTTCATGCAAGATCGCGACTGCTGCAACCCAGCAACCGACAGACAACCCAGGAAGAAGACCCGATGCCGCGTGGAAGATCCGCCACCTACGACGACCAGCGCGAACTGATCCTCGCGCAGGCCGCCCAGTTGTTCGCCCGCCGCGGCTACCCCGCGACCTCGATGAACCAGGTCGCCGAGGCCTGCAACCTCTCGAAGGCCACGCTCTACCACTACTACAAGGACAAGAGCAGCCTGCTCATCAGCATCGCCGAGACGCACGTCTCGAAGCTGGCGGCGCTGGTGGCCGAGGAAGAGGCCCAGCCCTCTACCGACGAGGAGCGCCTGCGCCGCTTCATCTACCGCATCGTCGAGGAGTACGCCGGCGCGCAGGACGCGCACCGCGTGCTGACCGACGACGTGCGCTTTCTCGAGGACGAGGACCGCGAGCGCGTGCTCGACCAGGAGCGCGCCGTGGTCGCCGGCTTTGCGCGCGCCGTGTCGGCGCTGCGCCCCGGCGCACCGAGCGACGAGCTCGCCAAGCCGCTGACCATGCTGCTGTTCGGCATGATCAACTGGATGTTCACCTGGATGAAGCCCGGCGGCCGGCTCGACCACGCGGCCATTGCGCCGATCGTGGCCGACCTGTTCCTGGGCGGGGTGGGGGCGGTGAAGCTGCCGCCTGCTGCACCCTCGGCGAGCGCTAAAGAATCCGGTTGAACCAGAGCAGCGACAGCCCCGCCGACAGCAGCGTGAGCACCGCAGCGCCCAGCGCGAACAGCGCCGAGATCTCGGTTTCCTTCTTCTCCACGGTGAGCTTGGAACTCAGCGTCTCGTAGACCTTCTTCAGGTCGCTCGCGGTGCCGGCGTAGAAATATTCGGCGCTGGTCTTGTTGGCGATGGCCTTGAGGGTTTCTTCGTCCAGCCGCACGCGCATCGACCAGCCTTCGAAGCCGATGGTCTCGCCGTCGACCGTGCCCACGCCCACCGTGTAGATGCGCACGCCGCGGTCGGCCGCGGCCTTGGCGGCGTCCAGCGGGTCGACGCCGGTGGTGCGCTGGCCGTCGGTCAGCATGATGATCGCGGCCGAGGTGAACGAGCCGGGCGCCACGGGCGTGAATTCCTTGAGCTGCTTCTCGTTCTGGTCGATCGGGATGCCGCGCTGGCGGCTGGGCGCGCTGAACTGCGAGATGTCGATGCCCGCGTCGGGAAACAGCGTGGCCAGCGACACCACGATGGCGTTGCCCGTGGCCGTGGCGCGCTGCAGCTGGAAGCTGTCGATGGCCGTCACGAGGTCGTCGTGGTTGGTGGTGGGCAGCTGCGCCACCTGCGCGCTGCCCGCGAAGGCGACGATGCCCACCTTCACGTGGCGCGGCAGGTCCTTGATGAAGCTCTTGGCCGCCTCCTGCGCCGCCACCAGCCGGTTGGGCTGCACGTCGGCCGCGCGCATGCTGCCCGACACGTCCATCGCCAGGATGATGGTCTGCTGGTTCGACGGCAGCACCACCACGGCCATCGGCCGCGCCGCCGCCACGAGCATCGCGGTGATGGCCACCAGGAACAGCAGCGGCGGAATGTGGCGCCGCAGGCTCTGGCCCGGGCCCATGGCCTCGCGCACGATCGACAGGCTGGCGTAGCGCACCGCCATCTTCTTCTTGCGGCGGATCAGCCAGACATACAGCAGCACCAGCAGCGGCAAGGCCGCCAGCAGCCAGAGGAATTGAGGCCAGAGGAATGTCATGCCGCCACCACCGCCTTCCCGCCACCCGCTGCGACGCCGCGGACCCGGCGCTTGCGCAGGTCCGCGAATCGCACGATGGCTTCGACCAGATCGTCGTTGGTCGAGAGTTCGAGGGCGTCGACGCCGGCCCGGGCCAGCGACTCGCGCAGGGTGGTCTCGCGTTCGGCGGCCAGCCGCGCGAAGCGTTTGCGGAACCCCGCGTCATGGGTGTCGACCCACAGCTGCTCGCCGGTCTCGGCGTCGCGCAGCGGCACCAGGCCGAGGTCGGGCAGCTCGAGCTCGAGCGGATCGAACAGGCGCACGGCAATCACTTCGTGCCGCTGCACCAGTTGGCCCAGCGGGCGCTCCCAGCCGGGCTCGCTGAGAAAGTCTGAGACGACGAACACGGTGGAGCGGCGCGGCATGAGCGCGGCGGCGGAGGTCAGCAGGTCGGCCAGGCGCGTCATGCCTTTCTGCGCGGGTGCGGCCTCGGCCTGGTTCGCGCGCTTTTCCATCGCGTGCAGCAGGTGCAGCACATGGCGGCGGCCGGTGCGCGGCGGGATCACGGCCTCGAGGTCGCGGCCGTAGACCAGCGCGCCGACGCGGTTGCCGTGCCGCGTGAGCAGCCGCGCGAGCACGCCGACGAAGCCGGCCGAGATCTCGCGCTTGGCCTTCAGGCCCGAGCCGAAATCGACCGAGCGGCTCAGGTCGAGCACGAACCATGCGGCCATCTCGCGGTCTTCGGTGAACACGCGCACGTGCGGCGTCTGCAGCCGCGCGGTGACGTTCCAGTCGATGTGGCGCACGTCGTCGTGGTGCTGGTACTCGCGCAGGTCGGCCAGGTCCAGGCCGGTGCCGCGCATCAGCGTGCGGTAGTCGCCCTGCAGCAGGCCGTCGAGGCGGCGGATCACGGTCCATTCGAGCCGGCGCAGCGCGCGTTCGGCCCCGCCGGCTTCGATCGCGAGCCGGTCGTCGTTCGCGGCCTCGGGGGCCTTACGCCACCAGCTTTTCATGTTCGAGGGGCTTGGGAGGAGCGGGAACGGCCTTCATGATCTTCTCGATCAGCCCGTCGGGCGTGAGCCCTTCGGACAGGCCTTCGTAGGAGAGCGTCACGCGGTGGCGCAGCACATCGGGCACCAGCGCGCTCATGTCTTCGGGCAGCGCGTAGCTGCGACCGCGCAGCAGCGCCAGGGCGCGCGCGCCTTCGGTGAGGCTGATGCTGGCGCGCGGGCTGGCGCCGAAGGTGATGAAGCGGCGCAGGTCCTTCAGGCCGTGCTTCTCGGGCGTGCGCGTGGCCGACACGAGTTTGACGGCGTACTGGATCAGCGAAGGGTCGACGTACACGCGCCGCGCCTCGGCCTGCAGCTCGGCCAGCTGTTCGGTGGTGGCGACCGGCGTGGCCGTGACCACCGGGCCGATCACGCGCTGCACGATCACGAACTCTTCCTCGTCGCTCGGGTAGTCGACCATCACCTTCATCATGAAGCGGTCGACCTGCGCCTCGGGCAGCGGGTAGGTGCCCTCGGTCTCGATGGGGTTCTGCGTCGCCATCACGAGGAAGGGACGCGGCACCTTGTGCGTTTCGCCGGCGATGGTGACCTGCCGCTCCTGCATCACTTCGAGCAGCGCGCTTTGCACCTTGGCCGGCGCGCGGTTGATTTCGTCGGCCAGGAGCAGGTTGGCGAACACCGGCCCCAGCGAGGTGCTGAACTCGCCCGTCTTCTGGTTGTAGATGCGCGTGCCCACCAAGTCGGCCGGCACCAGGTCGGGCGTGAACTGGATGCGCTTGAACTGGCCGCGCACGGTGTCGGCCAGCGTCTTGATGGTGAGCGTCTTGGCCAGCCCCGGCACGCCTTCGACCAGCAGGTGGCCGCCCGCGAGCATCGCGACCATCACGCGCTCGAGAAAGCGGTCCTGCCCCACGACCACGCGCTTCACCTCGTAGAGGATCTGCTCCATCAGCTCGGCGGTGGCGGGGGCTGTTGCAAAGGTCGACGAGGTCGGGTTTTCTGTGCTCATGCGAAGGGCTTTCGAAGAAATCAGAAAGGCGGCGAGCCGGCCGCCGAGGCGGCGTTCTCGATCGGCACCGCGAAGCCGATGCCGATGAAGGTGCGCTGCTGCGTCGGGTTGAGGATGGCGGTGACGATGCCCAGCACCTCGCCGTCCATGTTGATGAGCGGGCCGCCCGAATTGCCGGGGTTGGCGGCGGCGTCGAACTGGATCAGGTTACCCAGCTCCTGCTTGCCCTCGGGCGAACGGAAGGAGCGCTTCAGTCCCGACACCACGCCGGCCGACACCGAGGGCCCGATGCCGAAGGGAAAGCCCACGGCCGCCACCTGGTCGCCGGAGCGCAGGTCGGCGGTGGAGCGCATCACGGCGGGGATCAGGTCGTCGGGGATCTTCTGCGCCTGCAGCACGGCCAGGTCGTTCTCGGGCTGCACGCCGGTGATGACGGCCACCGCTTCGAGCCCGTCGGCGAAGGTGACCTTGATCTTCTCGGCGCCGGCGACCACGTGCAGGTTGGTGAGGATCACGCCCTTGTCGACGATCACCACGCCCGTGCCCACGCCGCGCTCGACCTCGCCCGGCGTGCCGCCGTCGGCGGGCGCCTCGGGCGGCTTGCCCTTGGCCATGTTGCGACCGCGCTTCTGGGTCTTGGCCTCGGGCGTGGCCTTCTCGGGGCCGTAGCCGACCACGCGCACGACGGAGGGCCGCACGATGTCGGCGGCCTTGGCCGCGGGCGAGGGCAGGGTGGCGGTCTGCAGCGTGCGCAGCACGGCGGCGTCGATGTCTTTCTGCGTGAGCGCCTTGGCGCCCTGGCGCGGTGCCCAGAAGGCGCCGCCGGCGGCGATGGCGATGCAGCTGACGGTGAGCAGCGCGAAGGCGCGGCGGCCCGGCTGCCAGCGTGCGCGAGGGGGTGGGGCTTGCACGGCGTCGGCCTCGGCCACAGCCGCGGCATCCGCCGGCGACCCGGCCGCCGGTGCTGCGGCCGGCGGCAGCGTGCGGGGCGAGCGGCTGTAGAAAGCGGGCCTGCGCATCGGAGCACCTCCGGCTAATAAGACGCGAGAAGGAGTTCACAGTAGCACGCTTTCCGCGCCTGTGCATCCCTTCGGGCATCATCGCGCGATGGCTGCGTTTGTCGATACCCACTGTCACCTTGATGCGCCCGAATTCGGGGCGGAGATGCCCGTCATCCGCGCCCGCGCGGCGGCGCAGGGCGTGGTGCTGTGCGTCATTCCGGCGGTGGCGGCCTTCAACTTCGCCACCGTGCGCGAGCTGGCGCACGCGCAGGGCGACGCCTACGCGCTGGGCATCCACCCGCTGTGCACGGGGCAGGCGAGCGATGCGGACCTGCAGACGCTCGACGACGAGCTGCACGCGCGCCGCGACGATCCGCGCCTGGTGGCGGTCGGCGAGATCGGGCTCGACTACTTCGTCGAAGGCCTGGACGCCGATAGACAGGAACGCTTCTTTCACACTCAGTTGCAACTGGCGCGCAAGCACGGGCTGCCCGTGCTCATCCATGTGCGGCGCTCGGTCGACAAGGTGCTCAAGCATCTGCGCCAGACCGCGGGCGGACGGCCCTGGCAGGGCATCGCCCACGCGTTCAACGGCAGCGAGCAGCAGGCGCAGGCCTGCATCGAGATCGGCCTGAAGCTGGGCTTCGGCGGCGCCGTGACCTTCGAGCGTGCGCTGCAACTGCGCCGCCTCGCGGCCACCCTGCCGATGGACGCATTGGTGATGGAAACCGACGCGCCCGACATCCAGCCGCACTGGCTGTACCGCACGCAGGCGCAACGCGACGCGGGCCAGGCGCAGGGCCGCAACGAGCCCGGCGAGCTGCCGCGCATCGCCGAAGTGGTCGCGCAGCTGCGGGGCATCGACATCGCGTCGCTGGCCGAAAACACCACGCGCAATGCGGTGGCAGCCCTGCCGAAGCTCCAAAGTCTGCTGAACGTGTCGGAGGGGCGTCCGCCCGCCGCGTAGGCCAAGTTCCCGAGTTGCGCCAGCGCAGGTCATCGGGCCCTTTTTGCTGTCATCCTTGAAGTTCGAAGTGACGTTGGTTGTCCAGTGGCACTGTCGTCACTCCGCACTTCACTCAAAAAAGGAGTCTTTCATGACCACATCTTTTGTTCGTACCCTGCCCGTCGCGCTCGCACTGGCGCTGGCCTCCATCGGTGTGTCGGCCATCGCGCAGACCACCGCGGCCGAGCCCACGACCACCGAGAAGGTGAAGGAAGCCGGCAAGGACGCCGTCGATGCGACCGCACGCGGCACCGAAAAGGCCTGGGACGCCACCAAGAGCACGACCAAGAAGGCCGTGAACGCCACCGAAAGCGGCGCCGAGAAGGCCTGGGATGCCACCAAGAGCGGCACCAAGAAGGCAGCCAACGCCACCGAGCGCGGCACCAAGAAGGCCTGGAACGCGACCAAGAACACCACCAAGAAGGCCACCACCGCCACCAAGAAGGCGGCCGTGAAGACCGGCGACGCGGTGGAAACGGCCGGCCACAAGACGGCCGACGGCATGCGCAGCGCCGGCAAGGCGATCGGCGAGAAGGTGCCGGGCACGGCCGAGAACGAAGCGGCCAAGAAGCCGTAACTTCCATGCGCCGGGCTTCGGTCCGTGCTTGACGAAAGAACCCGCTTCGGCGGGTTTTTTCATGGGCGTTCGGGCCCGCCGCGTGGCAATGCCAAGATACCGCCCATGAAACCGACCGCCGTCCCGTCCCCGACCGTTGCCGACAGCGCCGGCATGGTGCTGACTGGCCTTGCGCCCATCGTCTCGCCCCACACACGTGTGCTCATCCTCGGCAGCTTCCCGGGCGTCAAGTCGCTCGAGCGGCAGCAGTACTATGCGCATCCCCAAAATCAGTTCTGGAAGATCTTGCAAGCCCTCTGGCCCGACCCCCTGCTTCCGACGGGCGCAGACAGCTACCGCGCGCGCTGCGACTGGCTGCTCGATCGCGGCCTCGGCGTGTGGGACGTGTACGGCGCCTGCGAGCGCGAGGGCAGCCTCGACACCGCGATCCGCTCGCCGGTCGTGAACGACATCGCCGGCCTGCAACTGCCGAAGCTCGCCGCCATCGCCCACAACGGCGGCGAGAGCTTCAAGCACGCACGCCACACGCGCACCCTCGGGGTGCCGGTGTATTCGCTGCCCTCCACCAGCCCCGCCAACGCGTCGTGGTCCTTCGAGCGCAAGCTCGCGGCCTGGCGCGAGGTCTTCGTTGCCCACCACCTTCTCTGATGGCTTCTTCCGCTTCTTCCAAGAAAACCCTCGTCCTGCCCGAAGTCAATTTTTCCGACTGGGGCGACATCCGCTACCTGCACCTGGGCACCGAATGGGTCCAGGGCTCGATGAAGCTCGACGCGCCCTTCGAGATCGAGCTCGAGTACGTGCAGCGCATGATGGCCTGGCTGCTGTTCGTCGACAGCAAGGGCGTGGGCAACCGCCACGCGATGCAGCTGGGCCTGGGCGCGGCCACGCTCACCAAGTTCAGCCGCAAGACGCTGCGCATGCGCACCACCGCGGTCGAGCTGAACCCGCAGGTGGTGTCGGCCTGCCGCGGCTGGTTCAAGCTGCCGGCCGACGACCTGAAGCTGCGCGTGGTGATCGCCGACGCCGCCGAGGAAATCCGCAAGCCCGAATGGCAGGGCACGGTCGATGCGCTGCAGGTCGACCTGTACGACCACGAGGCCGCCGCGCCGGTGCTCGACAGCGAAGCCTTCTATGCCGACTGCCGCGCGCTGCTCACCGACGACGGCTGCATGACGGTCAACCTGTTCGGCCGCTCGTCGAGCTACGAGCGCAGCCTCGAGAAAATCGCCGCCGCCTTCGGCGCCGACGCGGTCTGGGCCTTCAAGCCGACGCGCGAAGGCAACACGGTGGTGCTGGCCCAGCGCACGGCGTCGCGCCCGAAGCGCGAGGTGCTTGCCGAGCGCGCCCAAACCATCCAGACTCGCTGGGGCCTGCCCGCGCCGAAATGGCTGCGGGTGTTCAAGCCGATGACGCTTTCCCTCACCACCTGATTCCCGCTTCATGAGCGCTGTACCCGCCGCCGCTTCCGCTGCTGCCCGCCACGAAGGTCCGCTCGACCTGCGTCGCCTGATCGAATGGCTCGCCACCGACGGCGTGATCTCGCCGATGGAGGCCAAGCGCACCATCGCGCGCTGCGCCCAGGCCGAGAGCCGGCAGGCGCCACTGGTGCGCCTGGCCAACGTGGCCATGACGCGCGAGGCCGACGGCAAGCCGCTCGACCTCGAGGCGCTCACGCAATGGCTCGCCGGCCGCGCCGGCCTGGCCTACCTGCGCATCGATCCGCTCAAGGTCGACGTGGGCAAGGTGGCCGACACCATGAGCGCCGGCTACGCCGAGCGCCACAAGGTGCTGCCCGTGCAGGTGCTGCCGAACGAGGTGGTGGTGGCCACGGCCGAACCCTTCCTCACCGACTGGATCGCCGAGGTCGAGCGCCAGTCCAAGCGCACCGTGCGCCGCGTGGTGGCCAACCCGTCGGACATCCAGCGCTACACGGCCGAGTTCTTCGCGCTCGCCAAGTCGGTGCGCGCCGCGCAGAAGGCCGGCGGCAACACCGGCGGCGCGAGCTTCGAGCAGCTGGTCGAGCTGGGCAAGAGCACCAAGCAGCTCGACGCGAATGACCAGAGCGTGGTGCAGGTGGTCGACTGGCTGTGGCAGTACGCCTTCGACCAGCGCGCCAGCGACATCCACCTGGAGCCGCGCCGCGAGCAGGGCGTGATCCGCTTTCGCATCGACGGCATCCTGCACCCCGCCTACCAGATGCCCATGGGCGTGATGAACGCGATGGTCGCGCGCATCAAGCTCCTGGGCCGCATGGACGTGGTCGAAAAGCGCCGTCCGCTCGACGGCCGCATCAAGACCCGCAACATGCGCGGCGACGAAATCGAAATGCGCCTGTCGACCTTGCCGACCGCCTTCGGCGAGAAGATGGTGATGCGCATCTTCGACCCCGACACCGCGGTGAAGGACCTCGACGCGCTGGGCTTCGCGCAGCACGACGCGCAGCGCTGGGAACAGCTGGTCACGCGGCCCAACGGCATCATCCTGGTGACCGGGCCCACGGGCTCGGGCAAGACCACCACGCTGTACTCCACGCTCAAGCGCGTGGCGACCGAAGAGGTCAACGTGAGCACGGTCGAAGACCCGATCGAAATGATCGAGCCTTCGTTCAACCAGACCCAGGTGCAGCCGCAGCTCGACTTCGGCTTCACCGAGGGCCTGCGCGCGCTGATGCGGCAGGACCCGGACATCATCATGGTCGGCGAAATCCGCGACCTCGCCACCGCCGAGATGGCGGTGCAGGCCGCGCTCACCGGCCACCTCGTGTTCAGCACGCTGCACACCAACGACGCGCCCAGCGCCATCACGCGGATGATGGAACTGGGCGTGCCCTCGTACCTCATCACCGCCGTGATGCTGGGCGTGCTCGCGCAGCGCCTCGTGCGCACGCTGTGCCCGCATTGCAAGCAGCCCGACGACGCGGTCACGCGCGAGAGCCTTGAGGCCATCGTCAAGCCGTGGCAGATCACCGGCCCCGTGCGCGCCTACAAGCCGGTGGGCTGCGTCGATTGCCGCATGACCGGCTACATGGGCCGCATGGGCCTGTACGAACTGCTGAGCGTGACCGAGCCGTTCAAGGACCAGGTCACCAAGGAGCCCAACCTCACGGGCCTGCGGCGCCAGGCCGTGATCGACGGCATGCGGCCGCTGCGCCTGGCCGGCGCGCTGCGCGTGGCCGAGGGCGTGACAACCATCGAGGAAGTGCTCAGCGCCACGCCTCCTCTCGAGTAGAAACAGGTGCCTCGGGTCCGACGAGGCATGAGTCATTTCGGGTTATCCCTAGTCCTTCGGTTAGTGGAATCCACATCGGCCTGACCGGAGGCTGACTCGACAATCCCGCATCGAAATTGTTCGAGGAGACTGTTCGTGAAAATCAAAAGTCAGAAAGACTTTTTCTCGGGACTGATGTTCACCGTCGTGGGCGTGGCGTTCGCATGGGGCGCCACCACCTACAGCGTGGGCAGCGGCGCCCGCATGGGTCCGGGTTACTTCCCGCTCATGCTGGGCATCCTGATGGCGCTGATCGGCCTGGGCATCATGTTCAGCGGGCTCACCGTTGAAACGACCGATGGCGAAAAGATCGGCAAGTGGGCCTGGAAGCAAGTGGTGTTCATCCTGGGCGCCAACCTCGCCTTCGGCGTGCTGCTCGGCGGCCTGCCGAGCATCGGCGTGCCGGCCATGGGCATGATCATCGCGATCTACGCGCTCGTGATCATCGCCAGCCTCGCGGGCCACGAGTTCAAGCTGCCCACCGTGCTGATCCTGGCCACCGTTCTGGCCATCGGCAGCTACGTTGCATTCATCTGGGCGCTGAAGCTGCAGATCCAGGTCTGGCCGACCTTCATCGGTTGAGAGAAGAAAGCTGCTCACATGGAACTGTTTGAACACCTCTCAATGGGTTTTGGCGTTGCCTTTACCTTCACGAACCTGCTGTACTGCCTGGTCGGCTGCATTCTGGGCACGCTGATCGGCGTGCTCCCGGGCATCGGCCCGGTCGCGACGATTGCGATGCTGCTGCCCGCCACGTATGCGCTGCCGCCTGTGTCGGCGCTGATCATGCTGGCCGGTATTTATTACGGCGCACAGTACGGTGGCTCGACCACCGCGATTCTGGTGAACCTGCCGGGCGAATCGTCGTCGGTGGTGACCGTGATCGACGGCTACCAGATGGCGCGCAAGGGCCGTGCAGGTCCGGCGCTCGCTGCGGCCGGTCTGGGCTCGTTCTTCGCGGGTTGCGTCGGCACGCTGATTCTTGCCGCCTTCGCACCGCCGCTGACCGAGCTGGCCTTCAAGTTCGGCCCGGCCGAATACTTCTCGCTGATGATCCTGGGCCTGATCGGCGCCGTGGTGCTGGCCTCGGGCTCGCTGCTCAAGGCGATCGCGATGATCGTGCTGGGCCTGCTGATGGGCCTGGTCGGTACCGACGTGAACTCGGGTGTCGCACGCTACAGCTTCGACATCCCTGAACTCACCGACGGCATCGGCTTCGTGGCCATCGCCATGGGCGTGTTCGGCTACGGCGAAATCATTGCCAACCTCTCGCGTCCGGACGACGAGCGCGAAGTGTTCACCGCCAAGGTCTCGGGCCTGTTCCCGACCAAGGAAGACTTCAAGCGCATGGTGCCTGCCGTGCTGCGCGGCACGGCGCTGGGTTCGGCGCTGGGCATCCTGCCAGGCGGCGGTGCACTGCTGGCGGCTTTCGCGGCCTACACGATCGAGAAGAAGACCAAGCTGAAGCCGGGCGAAGTGCCCTTCGGCAAGGGCAACATCCGCGGCGTGGCGGCTCCCGAGTCGGCCAACAACGCCGGCGCGCAGACCTCCTTCATTCCGCTGCTGACGCTGGGCATTCCGCCCAACGCCGTGATGGCGCTGATGGTGGGCGCGATGACCATCCACAACATCCAGCCGGGCCCGCAGGTCATGACCAGCAACCCCGAGCTGTTCTGGGGCCTCATTGCCTCGATGTGGCTGGGCAATGCGATGCTGATCGTGCTGAACCTGCCGCTGATCGGCATGTGGATCAAGCTGCTGTCGGTGCCCTACAAGTTCCTGTTCCCCGCCATCGTGCTGTTCTGCGCGATCGGTGTGTACTCGACCAACAACAACACCTTCGACATCTGGATGGTGGGCATCTTCGGTCTGGTGGGCTACACCTTCTTCAAGCTGGGTTGCGAGCCTGCGCCGCTGCTGCTGGGCTTCATCCTGGGCCCGATGATGGAAGAGAACCTGCGCCGTTCGCTGCTGCTGTCGCGTGGCGACTGGAGCGTGTTCGTCACGCGTCCGATCTCGGCCAGCCTGCTGGCGGCCGCGGCGCTGCTGCTCATCATCGTGCTGCTGCCGGCCGTGAAATCGAAGCGCGAAGAGGCCTTCGTCGAAGACTGATCGACGCGCTTTCTCTGAACGCACAAACGGCGCCCTCGGGCGCCGTTTTTCTTTGGGGGGATGCCGTCGTCCCTATCTGCCCAGCGCGCTGAGCACCGCCACGGTCATCGCGTGCACGCCGGTCTTGATCGACGGCTCGGGCACTGGTGCGAAGAAGGGCGAATGGTTGCGGGCCAGCGGCTTGCCGCCGGGTTGGGCGGAGGCCGCGATGTCCCGCGCATCGAGCACGCCGATCGTGAAGTACATCGACGGCACGCCGGCGTTGATGAAGGCCGAGAAGTCTTCGCTGCCCGTCGAGGGCACCGTGGATGGAACGACCTGCGCCGGGCCCAGCGCCTGCTTGAGCGCGGCGGCCGCACGGGTCACGACCGCTTCGTCGTTGACCAGCGCTTCTCCGCCCGGCACCAGCTTGACCACGGGTTCGGGCGCGCCGCCCGTCGCGGCGGTGGCCATGGCCATGCGGCGCACGCCGGCCAGCAGCTGCTCGCGCACCTGCGGCTTGTACGAGCGGATGGTGCCGCGCAGCGTGACCGTGTCGGGAATGATGTTGCCGGCGGTGCCGCCCTGGATGGCGCCGATCGTCACGACACCGAATTCGGCCGGGTCTTTCTCGCGGCTCACCACGGCCTGCACGTCGGTCACGAAGCGCGCGGCGATCACGATCGGGTCGACGGTGGTGTGCGGCCGCGAGCCGTGGCCGCCGCGTCCCTTGAAGACGATTTCCAGCGCGTCGGAGTTGGAACTGCTGATACCGATGCCATAGCCGATGGCGCCATGCGGCGTGGGCGCCGTGTGCAGCGCGAACGCGGCGTCGGGCTTGGGAAAGCGCGTGAACAGGCCGTCCGCGAGCATCGCCTTGGCGCCCGAGACGGTTTCTTCGGCGGGCTGGCCGATGAACATCAGCGTGCCTTTCCATTGGTCCTTGAGCGCGACCAGCGTGCGCGCGGTGCCGAGCCAGCTGGCCATGTGGATGTCGTGGCCGCAGCTGTGGGCCACGAAGCTGTCGCGCCCGCCCCAGTCGGTGCGGGCCTGGCTGGCGTAGGGCAGGCCGGTCTTCTCTTCCATCGGCAGGCCGTCCATGTCGGTGCGCACCATCACGACCGGCCCGGGGCCGTTGCGGTACAGCGCCACGACGCCGGTGCCGCCGACCTTCTCGGTCACCTCGAAGCCGATGGCGCGCATCTCGGCGGCGAGCAAGGCGGCGGTGCGCGTTTCCTTGAAAGCAAGCTCGGGGTGGGCGTGCAGGTCCTTGTAGAGGGCGTCGAGCCGGGGGTACATCGCATCGACGAGCGGCGCGATCGCCGACGCCTGTGGTGACGCGGCGGGCTGGGCCTGCGCGCCTGCGCCGAAGGCGAGGAAGGCGGCCACGGCCAGGGAACGAAGCGCAAAGGTGGAGGTGTGGGTCAACATGGAATGAATGCAGGGGCGCATGAAAACGAGGATCAGAAGATGTGGCGGATGCCGAAGTCGTAGCCCGTGGCGCTGCGCGGGCGCCAGCCGCTGGCGGCCAGGTAGCCCGGATAGGGCGCGTCGCTGGCGCTCGTCACGGCGCCGATCGCCTTGTCGTTCTGGCCGTCCCGGATGCGAACGCGCGCGAACGTGGCGTACAGCGCCGTGCGGCGGGACAGGTGGTGCACGTAGCCCAGCGCCCATTGGCTGGCGCTGGCGCCTTGCGCGGTGTCTCCCGGCAGGCCGGTGGCGCCGGCCTTGTAGCTGACGCGACCGAACGACGCGCGGACGAGTCCGGGGCCCACGGGCACCGTGGCGCCCACCAGGTAGCCGTTGTATTTGTCGGTGCGATCCTGCATCCACGGCTGTGCCTGCGCGCGCCGGTGCCGCAGCTGCGACAGTTCGCCCAGCAGCTTGACGGGGCCGAAGTCGTAGGTGGCGCTCAGGCTGAGGGTCTTCAGCCGGTCCTCGCCGCCGGCGTCGACGGGCGGCTTGGCCGCCGAACCCGAGGGCAGGCGGTCCTTGTTGTCCTCACCGAACGCCAGCGCCACGTTGAGCGGTCCCTTGGCGTAGCCGAAGCGCCCGCCCAGGTAGCGCCCGCGCGCGTTCGTCGGCGTCACGTCCGGGCTGTAGCGGACGTTCTCGGGCAAGGCGTACTGGAGCTGCCCGTGGAAGCCGCCGAGGTCCGGCGGCAGGAAGTAGCCGATGCTGTTGCTGGCGCGCGCGTAGTTGTCGCCGGCCGCCACGCCGGCCGGTGCGCCGCCCAGGAGCGTGGACGAGGCGCTGTTGACGCGCGCGATCACCGACAGGCCCGCGCCCTGCACGGCGAAGGGGTCGGCCAGCGAGTCGTTGCGAAAGATCGGCGTGTAGTCGCGGCCCAGCCGCAGCTCGCCGAAGCCGCCCGACAGGCTCAGCGTCGAACGCTTGGCGAACGAGGCCAGGCCTGTCTTGCCGTCGTCGTTGGCGATGTTCGACTCCAGCCAGAAGCTCGCCGCCAGGCCGCCGCCCAGGTCTTCCGTGCCCCGAAAGCCCAGGCTGCTGCCGCGGTAGCCGCCGCGCGACAGCGTGGTCTGGCTCTGCGTCACCCGCGGCACGCCCGCCACCGGCAGGGCCGCGGCAGGGCGCCGTGGATCGAACGCCGGGCGGTACTCGCTGACGGTCTCGAAATGGCTGACGCCCGCATCCATGACGCCGAACAGCGTCACCGAGGACTGCGCCGAGGCCGCGCCGGCCAGCGCCAGCAGGGCCAGGCCGAGCGGGTGCCGCTTCACGCGAAGAACGCGCGAGCTGAAGCAGAGGGCGCCGGCATCGGCGCCCTCGAGGGAAGGAAAGTTCAAGGGGAGGTCTCCTGTGCGCCACTTCTGTGTCGAGTGGACTGGCGCGACTATCGGACGGCAGGGCGCCCGGGAGGAAATACCGTTTGCTGATGCGACCCCATCGCTATTTCTGATGGTCGGGCGCAAGGCCGCGCGCCGCGTGATGGCCGTGGCAACATTGATGCGTCAGATTCATATATCTATCCGATAAATCCATTTCCCTTTTCAATGCCCCGCGTGTCCAATCCTGCGGCCACGTCGGACAAGGCGCGCTCCCGACACACCACCTCGGACACAATGAATTCCATGAAACGAACCACCCGCGCCGCGCTTGCCGCGGCTGCGCTGGTGCTGGCCGCGGTGCCCGCACTGGCCCAGAACTACCCGAACCGGCCCATCCGCCTGATCGTGCCGTTCCCGGCGGCCGGCGCCACCGACCTCTTCGCCCGCACGCTGGGCCAGAAGATGGGCGAGAAACTCGGCGCCACGCTGGTGGTCGACAACAAGCCCGGCGCCGGCGGTGCGATCGGTTCCGACCTCGCGGCCAAGGCGCCGCCCGACGGCTACACGCTGCTGCTCGCGACCACGAGCACGCACGCCATCGGCCCGGCCATCACGCCGAAGCTGCCCTACGACACGGTGCGCGACTTCACGCCCATCGCCCACGTGGGCGATGCGCCGAGCATCATGCTGGTGCCGATCAACACGCCCGCCAAGACGGTGCGCGAATGGATCGACAACGCCAAGAAGAACCCCGGCAAGCTCAACTACGCATCGAGCGGCAACGGCACCATCGTGCAGCTCACGGCGGAGCTGTTCAAGGCGCAGGCCGGCGTGTTCGTCACGCACATCCCCTACCGCGGCACGGCGCTGGCGGTGCCCGACCTCATCAGCGGCAAGGTCGACGTGCTGTTCGACTCGCTGCCCACCGGCATGCCGCACGTGCGCGACGGCCGCCTGCGCGCGCTGGGCGTGACCTCGCTCAAGCGCAGCCCGCTCGCGCCCGAGCTGCCGCCCATCGCCGACACGCTGCCCGGCTTCGAGTCGACCACCTGGTTCGGCTTCTACGGCCCGAAGGGGCTGCCGGCCGACGTCGTGGCGCGCGTGAACAAGGCCGCCAACGAGGCGCTGGCCGATCCGGAGCTGAAGGACAAGCTCGCGCGCCTGGGCATCGAGCCGGCGAACGCGGGCACGCCCGAGCAGTTCGCAAAGATGGTGGCCGTTGACGCCGCCAAGTGGAAAAAGATCGTCGTCGATCGCAAGATCACGAATGACTAACGAGAGCACGCCGACATGAACTTCGACTTCAACAATCCCTACCTCTCGACCCGCCTCCCGGTCTTCGCGCGCAACGTGGTCGCGACCTCGCACCCGCTGGCTGCGCAGGCGGGCCTGCGCATCCTGCAGCAGGGCGGCAACGCGGTCGATGCGGCCATTGCCACGGCCGCCGTGATGACGCTGGTCGAGCCCGTGAGCAACGGCCTGGGCAGCGACGCCTTCTGCATCCTGTGGGACGGCAAGGAACTGCACGGCCTGAACGCCTCGGGCCCCGCGCCGAAGGCATGGACGCCCGAGTACTTCAAGGCCAAGTACGGCGCCGACGCTGCCACGCCGCCGATGCGCGGCATCGACTCGGTGACGGTGCCGGGCGCGGTGCGCGGCTGGGTTGCGATGAGCGAGCGTTTCGGCAAGCTGCCGTTCGCCGACCTGATGGCGCCGGCCATCGACATCGCCGAGCGCGGCTACCTCGTGCCGCCGGTGGTGCAAGGCAAGTGGGCGGCGGCCACGCCGATCCTGCAGTCGCAGCCCGGCTTCGCGCAGGCCTTCCTGCCCTGGGGCCGCGCGCCCGAGGTCGGCGAGCTGTTCCGCTTCACCGCGGCGGCCCGCGCGCTCAAGGCCATCGCCCGCACCAAGGGCGAGGCCTACTACAACGGCGAGATCGCCGAGGCCATCGCCAAGTTCTCGCAAGAACAGGGCGGCGCGCTCACCGTGGCCGACATGGCGGCCTATCAGCCCGAGTGGGTGAAGCCCATCTCGCGCGACTACCGCGGCCACACGCTGCACGAGATCCCGCCGAACGGCCAGGGCATCGCGGCGCTGATCGCGCTGGGCATCCTCGAGAAGTTCGACATCGCCTCGCTGCCGGTCGACTCGGTGCAGTCGCAGCACCTGCAGATCGAGGCCATGAAGCTGGCCTTCGCCGACGTGTACCGCTACGTGTCGGAGCCATCGTCGATGACGGTGACCCCCGCGCAAATGCTCGATGACGCCTACCTGGCTTCGCGTGCGAGACTCATCGACGTGAACAAGGCGCAGGACTTCAAGGCCGGCAACCCCGTCAAGGGCGGCACCATCTACCTCACGGCCGCGGACGAGAGCGGCATGATGGTGAGCTTCATCCAGAGCAACTACATGGGCTTCGGCTCGGGCTGCGTGGAACCCGAGTTCGGCATCAGCCTGCAGAACCGCGGCCACGGCTTCAGTCTCAAGGCCGAGAGCCCGAACGTGGTGGCACCGGGCAAGCGCCCGTTCCACACCATCATCCCGGCCTTCCTCACCAAGGACGGGCAGCCGGTGATGAGCTTCGGCGTGATGGGCGGCAACATGCAGCCGCAGGGCCACATGCAGACGCTGGTGCGCATGCTCGACTACGGCCAGAACCCGCAGGCCGCGTGCGATGCGCCGCGCTGGCGCTTCAACGCGGGGCTCGAGATCAATGTCGAGGCCGCGATGAATGCCAATACGTTGCAGGGCCTGCGCGACCTGGGCCACCACCTCGAGGTGATCAACGACTCGTACCAGGACTTCGGCGCCGGCCAGTTCATCTGGCGCGCGGGCGAGCCTTCGGTCGAAGGCTACGTGGCCGCGAGCGATCCGCGCCGCGACGGCCTCGCTGCAGGCTACTGAGGATCAAGGGATGATCGGGGGATGAACAAGACAGCCGCATCGGTCGGCATTCCCCCGCACGGACACGAGGCCGCCCGCAAGGGCTACGCCACCGGCCTCGTCCTGGCCACGCTGGGCGCCATCGCGTTCAGCGGCAAGGCCATCATCGTCAAGCTGGCGTACCGCTACGGCGTCGACGCCATCACGCTCATCATGCTGCGCATGCTCTTCGCGCTGCCGCTGTTCGCGCTGATGGCGTGGTGGGCCGGGCGCGGCAAGCCCGCGCTCACGACGCGCGACTGGCTCGGCATTTTGGGGCTCGGCTTCTCGGGCTACTACCTCGCGAGCTTTCTCGACTTTGCAGGGCTGGCCTACATCTCGGCCAGCTTCGAGCGGCTGATCCTGTACCTCAACCCGACGCTGGTGCTGTTCTTCGGCTGGCTGCTGTACCGGCGCCGCCCGACGCGCCCGCAGGTGTTCGGCATGGTCGTGAGCTATGCCGGCGTGCTGCTGGTGTTCGGCCACGAGCTCTGGACCGGCGGCGACGGCAAGGGCGGCGGCGCGGCCGCATGGGGCGCGTTCCTCGTGTTCCTGAGCGCGGTGAGCTATGCGGGCTACCTTGTGTACAGCGGCGAGTTCGTCAAGCGGCTGGGCTCGCTGCGGCTCGTGGGCCTGGCCACCACCGTGGCCTGCCTGCTGTGCATCCTGCAGTTCGTGCTCACGCGGCCGATGAGCGCGGCGATGGCGGTCGCGCCCGAGGTGATCTGGTTGTCGGTGCTCAACGCCACGCTGTGCACCGCGGTGCCTGTCCTCATGGTGATGATGGCCATCGAACGCATCGGCCCCGCCATTGCGGCACAAACCGGCATGATCGGGCCCCTGTCGACCATCCTCATGGGGGTGGTCATACTGGGTGAGCCGTTCACCGCGTGGATCGCGGCCGGCACGGTGCTCGTCATCGCGGGCATCTTCGTTTTCACACGCAAGGGGCGGTAGCCGTCCTTGCAACATCGATCGATCGATCGACTGGAGCAAACACATGGATCTGGGCATTGCAGGCAGGACCGCACTCGTGTGCGGCGCGAGCAAGGGGTTGGGCTACGGCTGCGCCGAGGCGCTGGTGCGCGAAGGCGTCAACGTGGTGATCGTGGCGCGCGGCGCCGAAGCGCTCGACGCCGCGGCCAAGCAGCTGGTGGCGGTGGCCGGGCCGTCGGGTCCGTTCGTCAAGCACGTGGCGGCCGACATCACCACCGAAGCCGGCCGCGCGGCCGTGTTCGCGCTGGGCCAGGACTTCGACATCGTCGTCACCAACGCCGGCGGCCCGCCGCCCGGCGACTTCCGCAACTGGGACCGCGAGGCGTGGATCAAGGCGGTGGACGCCAACATGCTCACGCCCATCGAGCTCATCAAGGCCACGGTCGATGGCATGGCGAAACGCGGCTTCGGCCGCATCGTCAACATCACGTCGAGCTCGGTGAAGTCGCCGATCGACATCCTGGGCCTGTCGAACGGCGCGCGCAGCGGCCTCACGGGCTTCGTGGCCGGCGTGGCGCGCACGTCGGTGGCGGCGCAGGGCGTGACCATCAACAACCTGCTGCCGGGCTCCTTCGAGACCGACCGCCTCAAGGGCACGATGGCCGGCGCGGCGCAGAAGTCGGGCCAGGATTTCGACACCGTGTGGGAAGCGCGCAAGAAGAACATTCCGGCCAAGCGCTTCGGCAACCCGGCCGAGTTCGGTGCGATCTGCGCGTTCCTGTGCAGCATGCAGGCCGGCTACATGACCGGCCAGAACGTGCTCGCCGACGGCGGCGCGTACCCCGGAACGTACTGACCCACACAGCGGCGCGCGTTCAGCGCCGCGACGACACCACGATCCCGCCCACGATCAGCACGAAGGCGGCGCCGTGGTACCAGTACGGCGCCTCGCCGAGGAAGGCCGCCGACAGCACGGCCGCGAACAGCGGCGTGAGGTTCATGAAGATGCTCGCCGCCTGCGGGCCCGCGCGTTGCACGCCGGTGCCCCAGCAGCGGTAGGCCAGCACGGCGGGGCCGATGCCGATGAACAGCATCGCCGCAATGAGCGGCCAGCCCAGGTCGAGGTGGGCGGGCGTGAACGTCCACTCGCCGGCGGCCAGCGCGCCCGACCACGCCACGCCGAAAACCAGCTGCGCCATCAGGAAGGCAGCCCAGTCGCTGCGCACGTCGGCGGGCTCGTGCGTGCGCGCCAGCAGCCAGCTGTAGAAGGCCCAGGCGATGGTGCCCGCGATCATGTACAGGTCGCCCGGCACCAGCCGCAGCGCCAGCAGCTGCTGCCACTCGCCGCGGCTCAAGACCAGCAGCACGCCCAGCATCGACAGCAGCGCGCCGCCCAGCGCGCGCCGGCTGACGCGCGCGCCGAAGCACAGCGTGCCCACGGCCAGCATCCACAGCGGCAGGCTGGAGCCCACCAGCGTGACGTTGATCGGCGTGGAGGTCTGCAGCGCCAGGTACTGGAAGGCGTTGTACAGGCCGATGCCCAGCAGGCCCAGCAGCGCATAGCGCCGCCAGTGCGCCCACAGCGGGCTGTCGCGGCGCAGCACCCACGCCGCCAGCGGCAGCAGCAGCACGAACGCGATCACCCAGCGCACGAAGTTCAGCGTCAGCGGCGACACCAGCGCGCGCACCAGCCGGCCGACCACGGCATTGCCGGCCCACAGCAGCGGCGGCACGGTGAGGAGCAGGGCGGTGAGGGGCGTGAGGCGGTGGTGCGATGCGGACGACATGGCCGCCGACTCTACCGGGCCCGCGCAGTGTCCGTGGCCCGTCGAGAAATGGTCAAACGTGGCACGATGCCCGTCCCATTCTTTTTTCCCCTGCGTGGAGACAGCAACGATGTTGAGCAAAGCCGTCCGTATCGACCGCCACGGCGGTCCCGAGGAACTGAAGGTCGTCGAGGTCGAGGTGGGCGAGCCCGGCCCCGGCGAGATCCGCATCCGCCACAAGGCCGTGGGCCTGAACTTCATCGACACCTACCAGCGCACCGGCCTGTACCCGTTCCAGATGCCGCTGCAGCTGGGCATGGAAGCCTCGGGCATCGTCGAGGCGGTGGGCGAGGGCGTGACGCACCTGAAGGTGGGCGACCGCGCCGCCTACGCGAGCCAGCCGCCCGGCGCCTACTGCGAGCTGCGCGTGATGCCCGCCAAGTGCGTGTGCAAGCTGCCCGACGACATCTCCTTCGAGACCGGCGCGGCCATGATGCTCAAGGGCCTCACCGCGCAGTACCTGCTGAAGAAGACGCTGCCCGCCGAAGGCCTGCAGCCCGGCGACTTCGTGCTGTTCCATGCCGCGGCCGGCGGTGTCGGGCTCATCGCCTGCCAGTGGGCCAAGGCGCTCGGGCTGCAGCTCATCGGCACGGCCGGCAGCGACGCCAAGTGCCAGCTCGCGCTGGCGCACGGCGCGGCGCACGCCATCAACTACAGCACCGAGAACTTCGCGGCGCGCGTGAAGGAGATCACCGGCGGCCAGGGCGTGAAGGTGGTGTACGACTCGGTGGGCAAGGACACCTTCGAAGGCTCCATCGACAGCCTGCGCCCCTTCGGCCTGCTGGCGATCTTCGGCAACGGCTCGGGTCCGGTGCCGCCGGTCAACCTCGGCCTGCTGGCCTCGAAGGGCTCGCTCTACGTGACGCGCCCGACGCTGTTCACGCACATCGCCACGCGCGAGCGCACGCAGGCCATGGCCGACGACCTGTTCGCCGTGGTGCAAAGCGGCGCGGTGAAGATCCCGATCGACCAGCGCTACACCCTGGCCGACGTGCAGCAGGCGCACCGCGACCTCGAGGCGCGCAAGACCACGGGCTGCACCATCCTCACGCTCTGAGTCCGGGCGGGTGGCCGGCGGGTGATGTCCTACGCGTGGTGGGGTGTCACACCTTCGACTTGTGGCGGGCGCAATTTGTAGCCTGCATTTGTCCCTTTGCAGAGCCCGCCATGACCACCGTCCGCGCCTTCATCGTCGAAGACAACCCCGCCCAGCGCGCCAGCCTGGCGGGCACGCTGCGCGAGATGGCGCGCATCGATCCGGTCGGCCAGGCCGAGTCGGAGGCGGAGGGCACGCGTTGGCTCACGCGCAACCCGGCGCTGTGGGACCTGGCCATCGTCGACCTGTTTCTGGGCGACGGCACCGGCTTCAGCGTGCTCGAGGCCTGCCGCAACCGCGACCCGAGGCAGAAGATGGTGGTGCTCAGCAACCACGCCACGCCCGAGACGCGCCGCAAGTGCGCGCAGCTCGGCGCCGACGCGGTGTTCGACAAGGCCACCGAGGTGGAGGAGCTGATCGACTTCTGCGTGCGCCAGCGACAGGAGCGCTTCTTCAGCGCGCCTTCGTCGGCGGGGCCGCGGGCGCCTCACTGAGCGCCGCCGTCTCGCGCACCATGCGCCAGACCCGCTGTGCGAGCGGCGACAGCTCGCGGTTGCGGCGCCGGATCAGCATGATCGCGCGCTGCACGTTCGGCACCAGCGGGCGCACCACCAGCCGCGCCAGCCCCTCGGGCGGCAGCGACAGCCCCGGCATCACGCTGATGCCGATGCCGGCCTCGACCATGCGGAACACGGTGGTCGCATGGCCCAGTTGCTGCTTCACGTCGCAGCGCGCGCCGTGCCGCTCCAGCGCCTGGTCGATGAGGCGCCGGCTGCCCGAGGCGTGATCGAGCAGCACCAGCGGCTGGCCGTCGAGCGCCGACCAGTTCACCGACGCCTTTTTTTCCGTCAGCCGGTGGCCGGGCAGCGTGACCACCATGAAGGGGTCGTTGAGGATCGACTCGCAGTGCAGGTCGTCGGCCTCGGAGGGCTCGATCACCACGCCGAAGTCGACCTCGCCGCTGCGCACGCTGTCCAGCACGTCCTGCTGAATGCGGTCGAGCAACAAGAACTGGATGCCCGGCGCCTGCACCGCGCAGGCCGCGATGCAGTCGGGCATGAGGTTGGCCGAGAGCGTGGGGCTGCTGGCCACGCGCACCTTGCCGCCGCGCGCGCTGGCCAGGCCGGCCACGTCCTGCAGGGTCTGGTCGAGTTCGTCGAGCACGCGGTCGAGCCGGGCCGCGAACGAGTGGCCGGCTTCGGTCAGCACCACCTCGCGCGTGGTGCGGTCCAGTAGCTTGAGGCCGAGCTGGGCCTCGAGCTCCGAGATCGACCGGCTCACCGCCGGCTGGCTCAGGCCCACCTGGTCGCCGGCACGGCTGAAGTTGCGGCCCTCGGCCACTGAGCGGAAGACGCGGAGTTGGCGCAGCGTGACGTTCATGCGCTCAAATCATATATCCATCCGATAAATCCATTTCTCTTTTGAATGGCCGGAAGGTCCAATGCGAGGCATGGCACGTTCACGCTTCCTCCCCGACAACTTCACGCTCACGCTCGTCGCGGTCGTCACCCTGGCCAGCCTGCTGCCCGCCAGCGGCCGCGTGGCCCATTTCTTCGAGGGCCTGACCACGGTCGCGATCGGGCTGCTGTTCTTCCTGCACGGCGCCAAGCTGTCGCGCGAGGCGATCCTTGCGGGCATCATGCATTGGCGGCTGCACCTGCTGGTGTTCGCCTGCACCTTCATCCTGTTCCCGGTGCTGGGGCTCGCGCTGCGGCCGGTGCTGGGGCCGCTGGTGACGCCGCAGCTGTACACGGGCGTGCTGTTCCTGTGCGTGCTGCCGGCCACGGTGCAGTCGGCGATTGCTTTCACTGCGATGGCGCGGGGGAACATGCCGGCCGCCATCTGCAGCGCCTCGGCCTCGACCCTGTTGGGCGTGTTCATCACGCCGGTGCTGGTGAGCCTTGTGGTGCTGCCTGAAGGCGGCGCGGTGGCGTCGTCGTCGTCGCTCGACGCGATCGGGCGCATCCTGCTGCAGCTGCTGGTGCCGTTCGTCATCGGCCACCTGTCGCGCCCGCTGATCGGCAAGTGGATCCAGAAGCGCGCCGCGGTGCTGAAGTTCGTGGACCAGGGCTCGATCCTGCTGGTGGTCTACACGGCCTTCAGCGCGGCGGTGATCGAAGGGCTCTGGAAGCAGATTCCCGTGAGCGCGCTGCTGGGGCTGCTGCTGGTGTGCGGCGTGTTGCTGGCGCTGGCGCTGGGGCTGACGACGTTCATGGCGCGGCGCTTCGGCTTCAACATCGAGGACGAGATCACCATCGTCTTCTGCGGCTCGAAGAAGAGCCTGGCGAGCGGGATTCCGATGGCCAAGGTGCTGTTCGCCTCGCACGCCGTCGGCGCGATCGTGCTGCCGTTGATGCTGTTCCACCAGATGCAGCTCATGGTGTGCGCGGTGCTGGCGCAGCGTTATGCGCGCCGCGCGGCGCCAGCTCCGGCACCTGCGCTTCGCACGGCCGAGTAGCCTGTCCGACGCCGAGCGTTCACGCACCGGCCGGCGCGTGAACGCAAAACAACACCCGCGAGGGGAGGGCTGGCGTCCACCAGATTCCTCCAATTTTGAACAGGACCATCCGGTCAGCGGCTCGATGAAGAGCAGCTGAAAACCCCGGAGAAACCTGAATGAAGAAATCCCTCACGGCACTCGCCGCGCTGGCCGTCACCGGCCTGGCCTCTGCCCAATCGTCGGTCACCCTGTTCGGCGTCGTCGATGCCGGCGTGAGCTACCAGAGCGCCACCTCGCGCAACCCCGTCACGGGCACCACCAGCAAGCAAAGCCAATGGAGCCTGGCCAACTCGGGCTACAACTCCAGCCGCATCGGCTTTCGCGGCACGGAAGACCTGGGCGGCGGGCTCGCCGCCAGCTTCTGGCTCGAGGCGCCGATCAGCAACGACGACGGCGCCACCGGCATCGCCAACTTCAACCGCCGTTCCACCGTCAGCCTGTCGGGCGGCTTCGGCGAAGTGCGACTGGGCCGCGACTACACGGCCACATTCTGGAACGACACGGTGTTCGACCCGTTCGGCACCAACGGCTCGGGCTCCAGCGTGATCAACACGGTGAGCGGCAGCACCGCGCTGGGCAACACGAACTACGTGCGCGCCAGCAACATGGTCGGCTACTTCCTGCCGCCCAACCTCGGCGGCTTCTACGGCCAGCTGCAGTACAGCCTGAACGAGAACACGAAGACCAGCGCCACCGACACCACGGCCGCCACCAGCAGCAGCGCCGGACGCTATGTGGGCGGGCGTTTCGGCTATGCGAACGGGCCGCTGGACATCGCGCTGGCGGTGGGCCAGAACGTGGCGGTCGACACCACCACGCTCACGCGCAAGGTGCAGACGATCAACCTCGGCGCGTCGTACGACTTCGGCCCCGTCAAGCTGTTCGGCGAGCTGTCGAACGTGAAGAACAAGTTCGACCTCGCGGCACTGGGCAACAGCCGCGACAGCTACAACGGCTACCTGATCGGCGCGAGCATGCCGGTGGGCGCGGGCCTGATCCGCGCGTCGTACTCGACCGTGCGCTACAACGAAGGCGCGGTCGGCGTCACGGGCGACGACCCGCGTGCGAACAAGCTCGCGATCGGCTACGTGCACAACCTGTCCAAGCGCACTGCGCTGTACGCCACCGTGGCGCGCGTGAGCAACCGCAACGACGCGAACTACACGGGCAGCCTCACGGCCGCGAGCACCACGGGCTACGGCAGCACCGGCGTGGGCTACACGGGCCTGCCGCGTTCGTCGACGGGCTACGACTTCGGCATTCGCCACGCGTTCTGATCGGCTTCCGTTAGCGTGCGGCGGCGCTGCCGGCGCACGCTAACGGGCCCTGCCGTCGAACCAGTCATGCATCGATTCACATGATCCGAACTCATCACCTCGCGGGCGTGCTGGCGGCACTCGGCCTGTCGGGCTGCATCGTGCTGCCGCCCCCTCTTTTCCCGCCCGGGCCACCGCCGGGGTTTCGCGAAGGGCCCCCGCCACGCTGCGAGGCCCCGAGCGGCTGCGCGCGGCCGGCCTTTCCTGAAACGCGCTGAGGACTGTCGACCATGTACGGCAGTTCACTCGGCCTGGTCATTGCCACGCTCATCGGCCTTGGGCTGGCTGGCGTGCTCGCGCTGATGGGCGCGCTGTTCGTCGCCAACGCCCGCGCGGCCGTGCAAGCCCGCGGCCTCGCGCAGCAGGCCCGCACGCAGCAGCGCCAGCAACTGGCGGACAGCCGCGTGCAGGACCTGCGGCCGTTGCTCGGCGCCGAGCCCGGCGATGCAACATCGCTGCACCTCGCGGTGGACCTGCCCGCGGAAGCGGTGCCGGTCTTCGGCATTCCATCGGAGCTGCGCGAGCTGCTGGCCAAGGTGGCCGCGCATGCCGCGCGCGTGATGGCGGCGGGGGCGACGCTGCAGGTGCGCGCGCGCATCGAAGGCACGCAGGCCGTCGTTCACTGGCGCGACCTCGACGCAGACAGCGAACGCCCACCGCTGGCGCGCTTCTTCGATGCGCTCGACGCCGCTTCGCTGGCCAGCGCGCGCATCTGCGAGCGCATCGCGGGGCGCCACGGTGGGCGCATCTATTCCGCGCCAGACGATGGCGGCGTGCTCGGGCTGACGCTGCGCCTGCCGCTGTACGCGCCGGCGGTGGCCGCCGGATCAGTCGACTGAAGTGCGCGTCGGCGCCGACGCGGCCGATACGCCCGAAAGTTCAAGGGCCTCGAGCGCCTCGTACTCCACCGCCAGGAAGTCCACCAGCTTGCGCACCGACGGCAGCAGGCCGCGGCGCGACGGGAACACCGCGTGCACGATGCCGCTGCGCGGCGCCCATTGCGGCAGCGCGTCGACCAGGCGGCCGGCCTGCAGGTCGTCGCGCACCATCATCGTCGGCATCTTGGCCACGCCCACGCCCTGCAGGGCGGCATGCCGCAGCGCGGCCATGTCGTCGGTCACCAGCCGGGGCTGGTGGCGCACCTCGGCGCTCGCACCGTCGGGGCCTTCGAGCGACCAGGTGTGGTGCGGCTGGGCCGGGCCGAGGTCCAGGCTGGGCAGCAGGCCGATGTCGGCGGGGCTGGCCGGCGCCGTCAGGCCTTCGAGGAGGCGCGGGTGGGCCACCAGCCGCTGCGTGCTGTGGCCCAGCACCTTCATCACGAGGTCGGTGTCCTCGAGCGGCGGAAAGCGCACGCGCAGCGCGAGGTCGAAGCCTTCGCGGATCACGTCGACGCGGCGGTTGGTGCTCTCCAGCTGCACGGTCACGCGCGGGCACTCGGTCATGAAGCGGGCGAGCATCTCGGCCACCTGGTAGTACACCAGCGCCGGCGGGCACGACAGCCGCACCAGCCCCTGCGGCTGGGCCTGCAGGCGGTCGATGGCCTCCTGCGCGGCGTCGGCCTCGACCAGCATGGCCACGCAGTGCTCGTAGTACTGGCGGCCGATGTCGGTGACGCTGAAGCGGCGCGTGGAGCGCTGGATCAGGCGCACGCCCAGACGCTCCTCGAGCAGCGCGATGCGCCGGCTCAGGCTCGACTTGGGCACGCTCAGGGCGCGGCCGGCCGGGGCAAAACCGCCGTGGTCGACCACCTGGGCGTAGTAGTAGAGATCGTTCAGGTCGCGCATGGCTTTTTGGGGCCCTCCGTGCCGTTGATCGTTCGCCAGATGGAACGATGAGGGCGAATTCTGGCATCTACTCAAAGCATCGTTGCGGCCCCATCCTTGATCCATGGCTTTCCCGTTCCGGGCGAGCCGCCAGATGGAAAGGAACACAGACCATGAAGAAGATCCTCGGCACCTACAGCGCACCGCGCCCGCACTGGGTGGGCGACGGTTTTCCCGTGCGCTCGCTGTTCAGCTACGACACGCTGGGCCGCCACGCCAGCCCCTTCCTGCTGCTGGACTACGCCGGCCCGGCCCGGTTCACGCCGACCGCGCAGCCGCGCGGCGTGGGCCAGCACCCGCACCGCGGCTTCGAGACCGTGACCATCGTCTACAAGGGCGAGGTGTCGCACCGCGACTCGACCGGGCAGGGCGGCACCATCGGCCCCGGCGACGTGCAGTGGATGACCGCGGGCGCGGGCATCCTGCACGAGGAGTTCCATTCCGAAGCCTTCACGCGCGACGGCGGCGAGCTCGAGATGGTGCAGCTGTGGGTCAACCTGCCCGCCCGGGACAAGATGGCCGCGCCCGGCTACCAGGCCATCGTGGATGCGCAGATTCCGTCGGTGCCGCTGCCGGAAGGCGCGGGCAGCGTGCGGGTGATCGCGGGCGACTACCTCGGTCACAAGGGGCCGGCACGCACCTTCACGCCGATCGACGTGTGGGACCTGCGCCTGAACCAGGGCGCGCAGGTGACGCTGCCGGTGCCCGAAGGCCACACGGCCGCGGTGGTGGTGCTGCGCGGCACGGTGCAGGTGAACGGCGAGACGGTCGTGCGCGACGCGCAGATGGTGTTGCTCGACCGCGCGGGCGATGCGCTCACGCTGGACGCCAACAACGACGCGGTGGTGCTGCTGCTCAGCGGCGAGCCGATCGACGAACCCATCGTCGGCCACGGCCCGTTCGTGATGAACACGCGCGACGAGATCGTGCAGGCGATGAAGGACTTCGGCAGCGGGAAGTTCGGGCAGATGCCGGAGGCCGTGGCGCACTGAGCGCCCACCACCGCCCTGGTTGAAGAATCAGGCGGCGGTGAGCATGCCCCGGGCCTCGATGAAGGCCACGACCTCGGCGACGCCCGTGAGCGTCTTGAGGTTGGTCATCACGTAGGGGCGCTGGCGGCGCATGCGCTGGGTGTCCTGTTCCATCACGTCGAGGTTCGCGCCCACGTAGGGCGCGAGGTCGGTCTTGTTGATGACGAACAGGTCGCTCTTGGTGATGCCGGGGCCGCCCTTGCGCGGGATCTTCTCGCCGGCCGCCACGTCGATCACGTAGATGGTGAGGTCCGACAGCTCGGGACTGAAGGTGGCGGCCAGGTTGTCGCCGCCCGACTCGACGAACACCACGTCGGCATCGGGAAAGTCTTCGAGCATGCGGTCGATGGCCTCGAGGTTGATCGAGGCGTCTTCGCGGATCGCGGTGTGCGGGCAGCCGCCGGTTTCCACGCCCATGATGCGTTCGGCCGGCAGCGCGCCGGCCACGGTGAGCAGGCGCTGGTCTTCCTTGGTGTAGATGTCGTTGGTGATGGCGACCAGGTCGTACTTGTCGCGCATCGCCTTGCAGAGCATTTCGAGCAGGGTGGTCTTGCCCGAGCCGACGGGGCCGCCGATGCCCACGCGCAGCGGCGGGAGCTTCTTGGTGCGGTTCGGGATGTGGTGCAGGGCGGAGGTCATGGGCGAAAAGATCCGGTTCGGTCAGCTTCGGAAGAGGCGGGAATATTGTGTTTCATGGCGGGCCGACAACACCGCCAGCAGGGGCGCGAAGGCCTGGCGCTCGTCGTCGCTCAGTTGCATGGCGCGGTCGACAGCCGCAGGGATTTCGTTCGCCAGCCGCGCCAGGATGCGCTGGCCCGCGCTCTGGCCCAGCGGCACGGCCTTGACGGCGGCGGCCACCATGTTCTCGGCCCAGCCGAAGGCGAAGGCCAGGCAGCCGTCCTGCACGGTGGCTTCGGTGCGGCTGGCGGCGAACGCGAAGGCCACGGGGTAGGTCGCGGGCAGGCCGGCGAAGACCTCGGCGGTGTCGGCATGGTGCAGTTTGAGCCACTCGACGAAGGAACGGCCCATCTGCTCGGTCTGCAGGAAGAACTCGGCGGATTCGCGGGTGTGCAGCACCCAGTCGTTGAGGGTGCGGATGCGCTGTGCGTCGTTCGCGCGCCAGGCGGTGATCGCCTGGGCTGCCAGGGCGAGGTCGCCGCGCGCGAAGCTCAGGTGCAGCTGGTCGGAGAGCCACTCGGTGGCGCTGGCTTCGGAGTTGATGCCGGCCCATTCGACTGCTGCCTCGACGCCTTCGGAGTACGAGAAGCCTCCCACTGGCAGGGCGGGGGAGGCTAGCCAGATGAGCTGTAGGAGGCTGTGCGGGGTTGGCATTTGTTTATTGGCGCGCGCCGCTGTTCAGGGCGCGTGCGCAGGCCACCGGGTACTTCCCTCCGCGAATGTCCCCCGGCCTGCGGCCTCCTCCTTGATTTCGCTGCGGGAAGCACCCAGTGTCCTGCGCACGGGAAGGCCGTCGTTCATTTCAGTGCGAGTGGCCGTGATCGTCGTCGAGCAGTTCGGGGGCGAGCACGAGGGGCTTCGGGCCGCTGCCGTGCGAATGCCCGTGGCCGTGGTCATGGCTGTGGCCGCCATGCGAATGCCCTTGCGCTCCGTACGCACCGCCTTCGGGCTCGAAGGCTTCCTCGACGGCGACGACGATCAGGTGCATCGAGCGCAGCATGTCGGCCAGCACGTGGTCGGGTTCGATCTTCAGGTGGTCGGGCTTGAGCTCGATCGGCACGTGCCGATTGCCCAGGTGGTAGGCCGCGCGCGTCAGGTCGAAGGGCGTGCCGTGGGCGGTGCAGTGCGTGATGCGCAGCACCGGCTGCGGCGCCGCGATCACGCGCACCAGCGAGCCGTCTTCCGCCACCAGCACGTCGCCGCCGCGCACCGCGGTGCCGCGTGGCAGGAAGATGCCGATCTGCCGGCCCTGCGAGTCGGTGGCGTCGAAACGGCTTTTCTGACGCACGTCCCAGTCGAGTTCGATGGTGGCGGCACGCTTGAGCAGCACGGGCGCGAGACCGCGGCCCTGGGGCATGAGTTTGTTGGCGGTGAGCATGGCGGGTTGCGACTCCAGATGAGGCGGAATAATATAACGCTTGTTATAACTTTTGCTCGTGGGAGTCCGCCATGTCCGCACTCAAACTGACCCAGATCGGCAACTCGGTCGGCGTCATCCTGCCCAAGGAGGTGCTGGCCAGCATGAAGGTCGGCAAGGGCGACACGGTCTACCTCACGCAGGCCGCGGGCGGCGGCTTCACGCTCACGCCGTACGACGATGCCTTCGAACGCCAGATGGAGGCGGCGCGGCGCGTCATGAAGAAGCGGCGCAACGTGCTGCGCGAACTGGCGAAATGAGCGCGGCCAACCAGGCCTGGGTCTGGCTCAGCCTGCAGTTGATCCATGCGGTGCATGAAGAGCAGTTGGCCGAGCATGGCGGGCCGGCCGGCGTGCGCGACGAGGGCTTGCTGGCCTCGGCCATGGGTCGGCCGCAGAACCGCGCGCTGTACGAATCGCCCGATGCCGCCACGCTGGCCGCCGCCTACGCCTTCGGCATCGCGCGCAACCACCCCTTCACGGACGGCAACAAGCGAACCGCTTTCGTCGCGATGGAAGTGTTCCTCGACCTCAACGGCTTCGAGTTGGTGGCGTCCGACCACGACTGCGTACTCATCACGCTGAAGCTCGCCGAAGGCGGGCTGGACGAAGACGCGCTCGCTCAGTGGATTCGCGAGCACCTGGCGCCACGCAACGACTGAAGTGGCGCGCGCGGCGCGGGTGAGTGAAAACGCAGGCATGGGCATGGTGCAACAAGGGTTCCTTCTCCCGTAGCAAGGACCGGGCCCCGCGCGGGGCTTGCCTGCGCGCCCCATCCGCCCCAGCATCCGCGTCATGAACAGCCTGGCCTACCTGACGACCGACGTCGCGACCCCGCTGCGTTTCGACTACTGGCACGACGTCGTGTGCCGCCACTGCATTCCCGCGGCCAGCCGTGCGATGACGGCCGAGCCGTTCGAAGGGCGGCTCGACGTGCGCGAGGTGGGCGCGGTCAGCGTCAACCGCATGTCGGCGCCGATGCATCACTGGTCGCGCGACGCGCCCCACCTGCGCCGGCATCCGCTGGACGACCTGTGGCTGGCGTTCGTGCAGGAGGGCGAGGGCACCTTGGTGCAAGGCGGGCGGCAGGGGCGGCTGCGCAGCGGCGACATGCTGCTCTACGACGCCGGCCGGCCCTTCGAATGCACGCTGGACGCGCGCTCGGTCTACCTGGCGCGCATGCCGCGCCGGCTGCTGCTGCGGCGCTTCGCGAAGGCCGAAGACTTCACCGCCCGCACCATCGCCGCGGACCGCCCCGGCGCGGCGCCGCTGCACGCGATGCTGCGGGAGACGGCGAACCCGGCGTTTGAGCAGCCGCATTCCGCCGCCGCCGAACGCTTCGGCGGCGCGCTCATCGACCTGCTGGCCGTGACGCTCGAACTGCAGCAGGACATGGCTGGCGACGCCGGCGCCGAGCGCGGCCTGCATGCGCGCATGACGGCTTACATCGAGCGCCACCTGGACGACCCGGCGCTGTCGCTCGAGGCGCTGGCGCAGGCGCACCACGTCTCGGCGCGCACCGTGGCGCGGGCGTTCGCGCGCCAGGGCGCCACGGCGATGGGCGCGGTCTGGCAGGCGCGCCTGGCGGCCAGCCGCGAGGCGCTGGTGGGCGGGCGCGCGCACAGCGTGACCGACGTCGCGTTCCAGCACGGGTTCTCCGACCTGTCGCATTTCAGCCGGGTCTTCCGCAAGGCCTACGGCTGCGCGCCGCACACGCTGCTGAAGCCGCGCTGAGCGCCGCGCGCGGGGTGTCCGCCCCAGCACAAGTGCATGTCCGGAAGAGACCAGCGCGGGCCGCCGCGCGCCGATAAGGTTCGCCCGGGGTGGCAGCTTCGCCACTTGGATTCGGACCTTCTTTCTCAACCCTACACATGCAGGAGTCAGTCATGGCGGACAAGGAATTGCATCATCTCGAACTGCTGGAGGTCGGCCGGCAGATCCAGTCGCGCGAGCGCTCGTCGGAAGAGGTCACGCGCGCCATGCTCGCGCGCATCGAGGCCGTCGACGGCCGCTTGCGCAGCTACGCGACGCGCATGGACGCGCAGGCGCTCGACGATGCGCGCCGCGCCGACACCGAGATCGCCGCCGGTCGCGCGCGCGGGCCGCTGCACGGCGTGCCGCTGGCTGTGAAAGACCTGCTGTGGACCGAGGGCGTGCCGAGCGCGCACGGCATGACGATCCACAAAGCGTTCCGCCCGACGGAAGACGCGACCGTGGTGCGCCGCCTGCGCGAGGCCGGCGCGGTGATCCTGGGCAAGCTGCAGCAGACCGAAGGCGCCTTTGCCGACCACCATCCGCAGATCGCGTCGCCGGTCAACCCGTGGGACGCCACGCTGTGGCCCGGCGTGTCGTCCAGCGGCTCGGGCGTGGCCACGGCGGCGGGGTTGTGCTTCGGCGCGCTGGGCACCGACACGGGCGGATCGATCCGCTTTCCGTCGGCGGCCAACGGCATCACGGGCCTGAAGCCGACGTGGGGGCGGGTGAGCCGCCACGGCGCCTTCGAACTCGCCGCCTCGCTCGATCACATCGGCCCGATGACGCGCAGCGCGGCCGACGCGGGCGCGATGCTGGCGGCCATCGCCGGCGCCGACCCGCGCGACCCGACGGCCAGCACGCTGCCGGTGCCCGATTACCTGGCGACGATGACGCGCGGCCTGGCCGGCCTGCGCGTGGGCATCGACCCCGCCTGGACGCTGGACCGCGTGGACGCCCCCACGCGCGCCACGCTCGCGGCTGCGATCCGCACGGTCGAATCGCTGGGCGCTTCGGTGCGCGAGGTGGTGTTTCCCGACACGGCGCAGGCGGTGCTCGACTGGTCGCCGTTGTGCGCGGTCGAGACCGCCGTGGCGCACGAGGCGACGTACCCGGCGCGGCGCGACGAGTACGGTCCGGGCCTCTCGGGGCTGATCGACCTGGGCTTGTCACAAAGCGCCACCGACTACCAGAAGCTGCTGCTGCGCCGCGCCGATTTCACGGGCCGCGTGCGCACGTTCTTCGACCAGGTCGACCTGCTGCTGATCCCGGCCATTCCCTTCGCGGCGCCGACGCTCGAGCGCGCCGGCCAGCTCGGCGTGGACCCGGAGCTGCTGGCGGGCATGCTGCGCTACATCTGCCCGTTCGACCTCACGGGCAGCCCCACGCTCACCTTGCCGGGCGGCGCCACCGAGGCGGGCGTGCCGGTGGCCTTCCAGTTCGTGGCGCCGCACTTCGGCGAAGACCTGCTGGTGCGCGCGGGCTGGGCGTTCCAGCGGGCGACCGACTGGCACCGCCGGCATCCGGCGGTCTGAGTCTTCAGAACAGAAAGTAGCGCTGCGCCATCGGCAGCACCTTGGCCGGCTCGCAGGTCAGCAGCTGGCCGTCGGCGCGCACGGCATAGGTCTGTGCGTCGATCTCCATCTTCGGCGTGTAGCCGTTGTGGATCAGGTCCTGCTTGCGCACGTTGCGGATGTTCTTCACGGCGCTCAGGTGCTTGCTCAGGCCGTAGCGCTCCTTGATGCCCGCGACCAGCCCGGCCTGCGAGACGAAGGTCAGCGAGCTCTTGGCGAGCGAGCCGCCGTAGGCGCCGAACATCGGCCGGAAGTGCACCGGCTGCGGTGTGGGGATCGACGCGCTGGGGTCGCCCATCGCGGCCATGGCGATGGTGCCGCCCTTGATGATGGTGAAGGGCTTCACGCCGAAGAAGGCCGGCTTCCAGACCACGAGGTCGGCCCACTTGCCGACTTCGATGGAGCCCACCTCGTGCGCGATGCCGTGCGCGAGGGCCGGGTTGATCGTGTACTTGGCCACGTAGCGCCGCACGCGGAAGTTGTCGTTGCGCTCGCTGTCCTCGGGCAGCGTGCCGCGCTGCTGCTTCATCTTGTGCGCGGTCTGCCAGGTGCGGATGACGACCTCGCCGACGCGGCCCATGGCCTGGCTGTCGGAGCTGAACATGCTGATCGCGCCCAGGTCGTGCAGCACGTCTTCGGCGGCGATGGTTTCCTTGCGGATGCGCGACTCGGCAAAGGCCAGGTCTTCGGCGATGCCGGCGTCCAGGTGGTGGCACACCATGAGCATGTCGACGTGCTCGTCGAGCGTGTTCACGGTGTAGGGCATCGTCGGGTTGGTCGACGAGGGCAGGAAGTTCGACTCGCCCACCACGCGCAGGATGTCGGGCGCATGGCCGCCGCCCGCGCCCTCGGTGTGGAAGGCGCAGATGGCGCGCCCGCCCACGGCGGCGATGGTGTTCTCGACGAAGCCCGATTCGTTCAGCGTGTCGCTGTGGATCGCCACCTGCGTGTCGGTGGCATCGGCCACGTCCAGGCAGTTGCTGATGGCCGAAGGCGTGGTGCCCCAGTCTTCATGCAGCTTCAGGCCCATGACGCCGGCCTCGATCTGCTCGTGCAGCGCGTCGGGCAGGCTGGCATTGCCCTTGCCGAGGAAGCCCAGGTTCATCGGGAAGGCGTCGGCCGCCTGCAGCATGCGTTCGATGTGCCAAGGGCCGGGTGTGGCCGTGGTCGCGAAGGTGCCGGTGGCCGGGCCGGTGCCGCCGCCGAGCATGGTCGTCACGCCCGAGGCCAGCGCCTCCTCGATCTGCTGCGGGCAGATGAAGTGGATGTGGCTGTCGATGCCGCCCGCGGTGACGATGGTGCCTTCGCAGCTGATGATCTCGGTGCCCGGGCCGATGACGATGTCCACGCCCGGCTGCACGTCGGGGTTGCCGGCCTTGCCGATGGCGGCGATGCGCCCGTCCTTCAGGCCGATGTCGGCTTTCACGATGCCCCAGTGGTCGAGGATGAGGGCGTTGGTCATCACCGTGTCGACGGCGCCCTGTGCGCGCGTGCGCTGCGACTGCGCCATGCCGTCGCGGATCGTCTTGCCGCCGCCGAACTTCACCTCTTCGCCGTAGCCGCCGGCGCGCAGCGTGTAGTCGGCTTCGACTTCGATCAGCAGGTCGGTGTCCGCAAGGCGGACCCGGTCGCCCACGGTGGGGCCGAAGATTTCTGCATAGGCGCGTCGCCCGATGGTGGCCATGTTTTAGAGCTTTCCTTGAACCAGGCCGCGAAAGCCGTAGACGATGCGATCGCCCGAGAAGTCGACCAGCTCGACGGTGCGCTGTTGCCCCGGCTCGAAGCGCACCGCGGCGCCCGAGGCGATGTTCAGGCGCATGCCGCGCGCGGCGGCGCGGTCGAAGTCGAGGGCGCCGTTGGTCTCGGCGAAGTGGTAGTGCGAGCCGACCTGGATCGGCCGGTCGGCCGTGTTGCGCACCACCAGCGTGAGGGCGCGGCGGCCGGGGTTGAGCGTGTGCTCGCCGTCGTCGGTGAGGAGTTCGCCGGGCGTCATGGCCGCCTCAGACCGCCTGGGCCAGCAGCGTGGCGCCCAGGGCGACGACGGCAGTACCGGCCACGCGCGGCAGCCAGGCGTTGGCGTGGCGCAGCGCCCAGCCCAGCGCGATGCCGGCCGCGTGCAGCAGCAGCGTGGCGCTGACCATGCCGGCCAGCGTGAGGGCGGCGCCGTGCTCGCCCGCCAGTTCGTGGCCGTGCGCCACGCCGTGGAAGACGGCGAACAGGCCCACCACGGCCATGGCGACGCCGGCCGACAGGCGCACGCGCGTGGCGACCAGCAGGCCCAGCACCAGCAGCGAGGCGGCGATCATCGGCTCGACCGCCGGCAGCTGCACGCCGGCCAGCCCGGCCAGTGCGCCCGCGAGCAGCATGCCCGCGAAGGCCAGCGGCGCCCACAGCAGGTCGGGCCAAGCGCGGCGCGCGACCAGCGCGCTCCACAGGCCCACCGCGACCATCGCCGCGAGGTGGTCCGCGCCGGTCAGCGGGTGCATGAAGCCGGTGACGAAGCCGTGGTGCACGCCGCCGTCGACGCCGGTGTGGGCACTGGCGGCCAGCGGCAGCAGGAGGGTGACGAGCAGGGCGGAAGTCTTTGCGAAGCGCATGGAGGGATCTTTCTTCTTGTGGCGGAGGTTCAGACGATCGGCTGGTGGACGGTCACGAGCTTGGTGCCGTCAGGAAAACTGGCCTCGACCTGAATGTCGGGAATCATCTCGGCGATGCCGTCCATCACGTCGGCGCGCGTGAGCACGCTGCGGCCCTCGCTCATCAGCTCGGCGACGCTCTTGCCGTCGCGGGCGCCCTCCATCACGGCGGCGGTGATCAGCGCGACGGCTTCGGGGTAGTTGAGCTTGAGCCCGCGCGCCTTGCGGCGCTCGGCCAGCAGCGCCGCCGTGAAGATCAGCAGCTTGTCTTTTTCGCGCGGGGTCAGTTCCATGGCGGGGGT
>NZ_JBWKXQ010000037.1:0-66571 GCF_059423125.1 Variovorax sp. GW531-E2
GTTCGGGGCGGCGTTGGCCATTGTCAGAAAGCGTCCTCGGGCAAAGCGGTACAGGTCGGGTCACGGGTTTCGACCACCTGGAGCCAGGCACCGATTTTCGGCAGCTCGTAGTGGAAGAAATAGTCCGTGGCGCCGATCTTGCCAGCTGTTACCGCCCTCGCCTTCTGTGCGTCGATTTCCAGCGCCCGCAGCGCCACGTCGAGCCAGAGCCAGGCCAGCACCGTGTGGCCGAAGGCCTGCATGTAGGGCACGGCGTTGGCCAGCGCGTCGGCCGGGTCGCCGGTGGACCAGGCGGCCTCCGTGGCGCTGCCGATGTGCTGCAGCGCGGCGCCCAGCGCCTTGGCGTGCGGCGCCAGCGCGGGCACCCTGGCGGCGCGGCCGATGGTCTCGGTGACGCGCCCGGCCAGCAGCTGCAGGCCGCGGCCCTTTTCCATCAGCACCTTGCGGCCCAGCAGGTCGGCCGCCTGGATGCCGTGCGTGCCCTCGTGGATCATGTTCAGGCGGTTGTCGCGCCAGTACTGCTCCACCGGGAAATCGCGCGTGTAGCCGTAGCCGCCGTGCACCTGGATCGCCAGCGAATTGGCCTCCAGGCACCACTCGCTGGGCCAGCTCTTGGCGATGGGCGTGAGCACCTCCAGCAGCAGGCGGGCGTCGTCGGCCTGCGCGGCGTCGCCGGTTTTTTGCGTGTCGACCAGGCGGGCGCAGTACAGCTCCAGCGCCAGCGCGCCCTCGCAGTACGCCTTCTGGGCAAGCAGCATGCGGCGCACGTCGGCGTGCTCGATGATGCGCACCTGCGGCGCGGTCGAGTCCTTGGCCACGGCGGCGCCGGCGGCTTCGGGCTTCTTCACCAGCCGGCCCTGCGGGCGGCTCTTGGCGTAGTCGAGCGAGGCGTAGTAGCCGGCCATGCCGAGCATGGTGGCGGCGGTGCCGACGCCGATGCGGGCCTCGTTCATCATGTGGAACATGCAGTGCAGGCCCTTGCCGGGCGCGCCGACCAGGTAGCCCACCGCGCCGGCCTTGCCGCCGACCGGGTACTTGCCCTCGCCGAAGTTCAGCAGCGTGTTGGTGGTGCCGCGCCAGCCGAGCTTGTGGTTCAGGCCGGCCAGTGCCACGTCGTTGCGCTCGCCCGTGAGTTCGCCCTGCGTGTCCACCATGCGCTTGGGCACGATGAACAGCGAAATACCGCGCGTGCCCGGAATGAGCTTGCCGTTCTCGTCGGGGATCTTGGCCAGCACGATGTGCACGATGTTCTCGGTCAACTCGTGGTCGCCGGCCGAGATCCACATCTTGTTGCCCGTGAGCCGGTAGCGCGGGCCCAGCGGGTCGTTTTGAAAGTCGGCGCCGTCGGGCACGGCGCGCGTGGCCACGTCGCTCAGCGACGAGCCGGCCTGGGGCTCCGACAGGCACATGGTGCCCGCCCAGCGGCCCGAAAATTCGTTCTTGGCAAACACCTCTTTCTGCTTCTCGGTGCCGTGCACCATGAGCAGGTTGGCGTTGCCGCTGGTGAGCATGTTCGAGCCGATGCTCACCGAGGCCATCGCGAAGAAGCTGTTGGCCGCGGCCTGCACCGTGTAGGGCAGCTGCATGCCGCCGATGTCGTAGTCCTGTGCGGCACTCAGCATGCCGGACTCGACGAAGGCCTTGTGCGCGTCGTGCGTGGCCTGCGGCAGGATGACCTTCTCGCCGTCGAAATGCGGCTCCTGCGTGTCGACGGTGCGGTTGAACGGCGCGTACTTTTCGCGCGCGATGCGCTCGCAGGTGTCGAGCACGGCGTCGAAGGTCTCGCGCGAGTGGTCGGCAAAACGCTCGCTCTGGTTGAGCTTCTCGGCGTCGAGCCAGTCGTAGAGCAGAAAGTCGAGGGTGGGACGCAGGCTCATGGTGATGTCTTCTTCAGGCTACGACTTCGCGGGCGACGAAGTCTTCTTCGGGGAATCGGGCAGCTTGGCGATGGTGCCCTGCGCCAGCGCGCAGAGCTTCTCGGTGCCGTCGTCGGCCACCGCCACCACCTCGCAGGTGCACACGGCCTGCGAGCTGCCGGTGTGCACGGCCCGGGCGCGCGCAATCAGCCGCTGGCCGATGGCGGGCCGCACGTAGTTGATCTTGAATTCGGAGGTCACGACCGGCACGCGCAAGGCACTGCCGCCGGCAAAGGTCAGCGCGTTGTCGGCCATGTAGCTCACGATGCCGCCATGGGCGAAACCGTGCTGCTGCTTCAGCTGCGCGCCGAGCGGCAGCTGCAGCTCGGCATGGCCCGGCGCGAGTGCATGCAGCTCGGCGCCGATCAGCACGCTGAAGGGCTGCGCGGCCAGCACGCTGCGGCCGTAGGCCAGGACGGCTTCGGGCGAGACCTCCTGGTCATTGCCCAAGCCGGACATGGTTACAGGACCTCGAACACGCCCGCAGCGCCCATGCCGCCGCCGATGCACATCGTGACCACGACCTTCTTGGCGCCGCGGCGCTTGCCTTCGATGAGCGCATGGCCCGTCAGGCGCTGGCCGCTCACGCCGTAAGGGTGGCCCACGGCGATGGCGCCGCCGTTGACATTCAGGCGGTCGCCCGGAATGCCCAGCTTGTCGCGGCAGTAGATGACCTGCACGGCGAAGGCTTCGTTCAGCTCCCACAGATCGATGTCGTTGACCGTGAGGCCCAGGCGCTTGAGCACCTTGGGGATGGCGAAGACCGGGCCGATGCCCATTTCGTCGGGTTCGCAGCCGGCCACGGCGAAGCCGAGGAAACGGCCGATGGGCGCCAGGCCCTTCTGCTGCGCGTACTTCTCGTCGACCAGCACGCAGGCGCCGCCGCCGTCGGAGAACTGGCTGGCGTTGCCGGCCGAGATCAGGCCGCCGGGCATGGCCGAGCGGATGCCGCTGATGCCTTCCTTGGTGGTGCCGGGGCGGATGCCTTCGTCGTTCTCGATCGTGACTTCCTTGGTGCGCAGGCCCATCACGGGGTCGGCCACGCCGGCCAGCACGGTGATGGGGGCGATCTCAGCCTTGAAGAGGCCGGCTTCGAGCGCGGCGGTGGCGCGCTGCTGGCTCTGTGCGCCGTACTCGTCCATGGCGTCGCGGCCGATGTTGTAGCGCTTGGCGACCTGCTCGGCGGTCTGCAGCATGTTCCAGTAGATCTCGGGCTTGTGCTTCACGAGCCAGGGGTCGGCCAGCATGTGCGTGTTGGCTTCGTTCTGCACGCACGAGATGCTCTCGACGCCGCCGGCCACGTACACGTCGCCCTCGCCCGCGATGATGCGCTGGGCGGCGGTGGCGATGGTCTGCAGGCCAGACGAGCAGAAGCGGTTGATGGTCATGCCCGAGGTGGTGACCGGCAGGCCGGCGCGCAGGGCGATCTGGCGCGCGATGTTGGAACCGGTGGCGCCTTCAGGCGTGGCGCAACCCATGATGACGTCGTCGACCGAGGCCGGGTCGATGCCGGCGCGCTGCACCGCGTGCTGCACGGCATGGCCGCCCAGCGTGGCGCCGTGCGTCATGTTGAAGGCACCCTTCCAGCTCTTCGCGAGCGGCGTGCGGGCGGTGGAAACGATGACGGCGCTGGTCATGGTGAGGTCCTTTGAAGATGGAAGGGAAAAGAGGGAGAAGACGGGGTCGTCATTGCGCCGGAGCAGCGTTGGTGTTGCTCAGGAGCTGGTGATAGAAGCCGATCATCTCGCCGTAGTTCGAGATGGCCAGGCGTTCGTTGTTGCCATGAAAGCGCGCCAGGTCTTCGCTCTTCACGCGGAACGGCGAGAAGCGAAAGACGGCGTCGCTCACGAGGCTGAAGTGGCGCGAATCGGTGGCGGCGGTCATGAGGCCGGGTGCCACCACGGCATCGGGGAAGCTCTGACGCACCGCCTGCTGGATCGCGCGGTAGCCGGTGCTGTCGGTGGGCGACACCGGCGACGGCTCCGAGTTGCCGGGGTACTGCTTGATCTTGATGTCGTCGTTGGCCAGCGTCTTGCGCAAGTGCGCCTCGACGCTCGCGATGCTGTCGCCCGGCAGGATGCGGAAGTTGACGGCCGCCTCGGCGCGGCCGGGCAGCACGTTGTCCTTGTTGCCGGCGCGCACGATGGTCAGCGCCGTGGTCGTGCGCAGCATGGCGTTGCTGCTCGGGCTCTTCTCGAGCTGGCCGCGCACCAGCGACTCGGTGAGCCACAGGTTGGACAGCATCACGCGGTTGACGCCGCTCATTTCGGGCGCGAGCGCGCCGAACATCTGGCCCGCCACGCCCTGGATGCCGCCGGGCATCGGGTTGGCTTCGAGCCGGGCCAATGCGGCGCTCATGCTGCCGATGGCGCTGTGTTGCGGCGGCATCGACGAATGGCCGGGGGCGGTGTCCAGCGACAGGAAGAAGGTGCCGTAGCCCTTCTCGGCCAGGCCGATGAGCGCCGCGGGCTTGCTTAGGCCGGGCAGCACGCCGTCGAGCACCAGCAGGCCTTCGTCGAGCACCCAGTCCAGGCGCACGTTGCGCGACTTGAGCAGCTCGGCGATGGGCAGCGCACCGCGCAGGCCGCTGACTTCTTCGTCGTCACCCATCACAAGGTAGACGGTCTGCTTCGGCTTGAAGCCGGCGCCGATGAGCAGCTCGATGGCTTCCATCTGCGCGAAAAGATTGCTCTTGTTGTCGAGCGTGCCGCGGCCCCAGACGAAACCGTCCTTGATCTCGCCGGCGAAGGGGTCGACCGTCCAGGCTTTTTCAGTGCCGGGGGCGATGGGCACCATGTCCTGGTGCGCCATCAGTGCGATGGGCTTGGCGGACGGGTCGGTGCCGGCCCATGTGTAGAGCAGTGCCTTGTTGCCCACGACTTCCTTCTTCAGGGTGGCGTGGACCTTGGGGTACTGCTGTTCGAGGTAAGCGTGGAGCTTGTCGAACTCGGCCGCGTTGGCGGCCGAGTCGTCCATGCTCGACACCGTGCGGAACGTGATCGCCGTAGACAGCCGTTTGGCGGCTGCCTGCAGATCGATGTCCAGCTTGGGTGCGGGCGCCACCGCGAGTTGCTGCGATGGCGTGGTCCAGGTCTTGACCGCCACGGCCGCCACCAGTGCCAGGAGCACCAGCAGCAGCCCGAGGAAGATGCGTTTCAACATGGGCGGTCTTGATCCTGGGTTCAGTCGTCTCAGCTGAAGGACTTGCCTTCGGCCACCAGCTTCTGGATCAGCGGTGCGGGCTGCCAGAACTCGGCGTCGTCGCGCGGGTTCTGCGCAAAGCGCTTCATCGTCTCGGCCACGTTGTACAGGCCGACCTGCGAGGCGTAGTGCATCGGGCCACCGCGGTAGATCGGGAAGCCGTAGCCGGTGAGGTACACCATGTCGATGTCGCCCGACTTGGAAGCAATGCCGTCTTCCAGGATGTGCGCGCCTTCGTTGACGAGGGCGAACACCAGGCGCTGCACGATTTCCGTGTCGGAGATCTTGCGCGGCGTGATGCCCAGTTCCTTGCGGTGGTCCTCGATCATCTTGTTGACGAGTTCCGACGGAATGGCGTCGCGCTTGCCGGCCTGGTAGTCGTACCACCCTGCCCCGGTCTTCTGGCCGAAGCGGCCCAGCTCGCACAGCTTGTCGGCCGTGCGGCTGTACTTCATGTCGGCGCGCTCGACGGCGCGACGCTTGCGGATCGCCCAGCCGATGTCGTTGCCGGCCAGGTCGCCCATGCGGAACGGGCCCATGGCAAAGCCGAACTTCTCGATGGCCTTGTCGACCTGCTGCGGCGTGGCGCCTTCGTCCAGCAGGAAGCCGGCCTGGCGGCTGTACTGTTCGATCATGCGGTTGCCGATGAAGCCGTCGCACACGCCCGACACGACGGAGGTCTTCTTGATCTTCTTGCCGATGGCCATCACGGTGGCCAGCACGTCCTTGGACGTGGCCTTGCCGCGCACCACTTCGAGCAGCTTCATCACATTGGCCGGGCTGAAGAAGTGCATGCCGACCACGTCCTGCGGACGGTCGGTGAACGAGGCGATCTTGTCGACGTCGAGCGTCGAGGTGTTGGAGGCCAGGATGGCGCCCTTCTTGGCGACGCGATCGAGTTCCTTGAAGACCTTTTCCTTGACGCCGATTTCTTCGAACACCGCTTCGATGATGAGGTCGGCGTCCTTCAGGTCGTCGTAGCTCAGCGTGGTGCTCAGAAGCGCCATGCGCTGCTCGTACTTGTCCTGCTTGAGCTTGCCCTTCTTGACCTGGGCTTCGTAGTTCTTCTTGATGGTGGCAATGCCGCGGTCGAGCGCCTCTTGCTTCATCTCGAGGATCTTCACGGGGATGCCCGCGTTCAGGAAGTTCATCGAGATGCCGCCGCCCATGGTGCCGGCGCCGATCACGCCCACGGCCTTGATGTCGCGCTTGGGCGTGTCTTCGGGCACGTCGGGAATCTTGCTCGCGGCGCGCTCGGCCATGAACAGGTGGCGCAGGGCCAGCGATTCGGGCGTGAACATCAGCGCGGTGAAGAGACGACGCTCTTCGGCCATGCCGTCGTCGAACTTCATCTTGGTCGCGGCCTGCACGGCGTCGACGCACTTCAGCGGCGCGGGGTAGTTCTTCGACATGCCGCCGACCATGTTCTTGGCGAACTGGAAGTAGGCATCGCCTTGCGGGTGCTTGCACGGCAGGTTGCGCACGAGCGGCAGCTCGCCGCCCTTGGCAGCAACCGACTTGGCGAACTCGACGGCTTCGTCGAACACCGACTCGGCCGAGGCGGCCAGCTTGTCGAACAGCTTCTGGCCCGGCAGGCTGGCGAGCAGCTCGCTCTTCACGGGCTCGCCGCTGACGATCATGTTCAGGGCGGTTTCCACGCCGAGCACGCGCGGCAGGCGCTGCGTGCCACCGGCGCCCGGCAGCAGGCCGAGCTTGACTTCAGGCAGTGCCACGCTGGTGCCGGGTGCGGCCACGCGGTAGTGGCAGCCCAGGGCCAGCTCCAGGCCGCCGCCCATGCACACGGAGTGGATGGCTGCGACGATGGGCTTGGGCGAGGCTTCGAGCGAGAGGATCACGCTCAGCAGGTTGGGCTCTTGCAGCGCCTTGGGCGTGCCGAATTCCTTGATGTCCGCACCGCCCGAGAACGCCTTGCCGGCGCCGGTGATGACGATGGCCTTGACGGCGCTGTCGGCATTGGCCTTGGACAGGCCGTCGGTGATGCCGATGCGTGTCGAGAAGCCGAGACCGTTGACCGGCGGGTTGGTCAGGGTGATCACGGCGACATCGCCGAGCACTTTGTATTCAGCCGTCATGCTGCGTTCCTTGGTGTGTGAAGAAAAAGAAGAAAAAGCACGAGTGTTCTTTTTCGAGGATTCTAGGCGTTTTGCGTGGCCGAACAATGGCACGCAGTCGCTGTCGGGACAAGGGCCTCAAGAGAGAGCCGGACTTTCCAGGAACACCGCGGAACCGGCTTTGCCGGGCCGCAGGTGTTGCCCCCTGCAAGGGGGTTGGCGCGCGCGACACGAAGTGCGCGAAGCCTGGGGGTTTGCTTAAACCTCCAGCCACTCCCTGCGGGTATTGCCGTCTGCGCGCAGGCTGTCAGGCGTCCCGTCGAACACGATGCTGCCGTGGCCCATGACGAGCGCGCGGTCGGAAATCTGCATCGCGATGGTGAGCTTCTGCTCGATGAGGAGCACCGAGATGCCCTTGTCCTTCAGCGTGCGCAGGTACTGCCCCACCAGCTCGACGATCTTGGGCGCGAGGCCCTCGGTGGGCTCGTCGATGATGATCAGGTCGGGGTCGCCCATGAGCGTGCGGCACAGCGTGAGCATCTGCTGCTCGCCGCCCGAGAGCACGCCGGCCTCGGTGTGCTGGCGCTCCTTCAGGCGCGGGAACATGCCGTACATGTCGTCGAAGGACCAGCGGCTGCCCTTGCCCGAGCCCTTCTGCCCCAGCAGCAGGTTCTGGTGCACCGTGAGCTTGGGGAAGATGTCGCGGTTCTCGGGCACGTAGCCGATGCCCATGTGCGCGATCTCGTAGGCCTTGCGACGCAGGATGTCGCCGCCCTTCCACTGCAGCGTGCCCTCGGCATGCACCAGGCCCATGATGGCCTTGGCCGTGGTCGAACGGCCCGAGCCGTTGCGACCCAGCAGGGCCACGATCTCGCCCGGGCGGACGTCGAAGGAAACGCCATGCAGCACATGGCTCTTGCCGTAGTAGGCGTGGATGTCGTGAAGCTTCAGCATGTCAGTGTCCCGCCCCTTGCGCGTCGGCAACCGACGAACCCAGATACGCCTCCTGCACGCGTGCATTGGCGCGCACGGCAGCCGGCGTGTCGAAGGCGATGACTTCGCCGTAGACCACCACGGCGATCTTGTCGGCCAGCCCGAAGACCACGCCCATGTCGTGCTCCACCGTCAACAGCGTCTTGCCGACGGTGACGTGCTTGATGAGCGAGATGAAGTGCGAGGTCTCGGTCTTGCTCATGCCGGCCGTGGGCTCGTCCAGCAGGATGACGCCAGCGCCGCCAGCAATCGTCACGCCGATCTCGAGCGCGCGCTGCTCGGCATAGGTGAGGTTCACCGCATGCACGTCGCGCTTGCGCTCCAGGCCGATCTGCTTGATGAGCTCTTCGGTGCGCGCGTTGGCGTCGTCCAGGTTCGAGAGAAAGCGCAGGAACGTGTACTTGTAGCCCAGGCTCCACAGCACGCCGCAGCGCAGGTTCTCGAAGACGCTGAGCTTCGGGAAGATGTTGGTGATCTGGAAGCTGCGCGACAGCCCCAGGCGGTTGATTTCATAGGGCTTCTTGCCGTCGATGCGCTGCCCGTTGAGCAGCACCTCGCCGCTGGTGGGCGTGAGCCGCCCGCTGATCAGGTTGAACAGCGTCGACTTGCCCGCGCCGTTCGGCCCGATCACGGCGATGCGTTCGCCGGCCTTCACCGCCAAGTCCACGCCGCGGATGATTTCGGTCTTGCCGAAATTCTTGCGCAGCGCCTTCAGTTCCAATGCGTATTGCGCGCTCATTTACGCCGCCTCCCGACGTTTGATTTCTGCTTCGATCTCTTCCTGCGCCTGGCCCCAGACCCGCACGAAGCGGCGCCGTGCCACCTCGAGCAGGCCCAGGCCCACGGCCAGGATCGCGATGGCGCCCAGCCAGCTGGTCACGCCCGCCGTGTTCAGCATGGTGCCGAAGAACTTCAGGTCCGGGCCCATCGCCGCGTTGAGCTGGATGTGATAGATCATCTCGATCAGCGCGGCAGCGCCCACCACCACTGGCACCAGGGCCACGGCAAGCGCGGCGTACAGGCCCCAGAAGCGGTTGAACTTGCCGAACTTGGCCACGCGCAGGTTCATCATGACCAGGCTGGCGATGCCGCCGGGGGCGAACATCACCATGAACACGAACACCAGGCCGAAGTACAGCTGCCAGGCCTTCGACAGTTCGGACAGCAGGATCGAGGCGAACACCAGCAGCACCGCGCCGATGATCGGGCCGAAGAAGAACACCGCGCCGCCCAGGAAGGTGAACAGCAGGTAGCCGCCCGAGCGGATGGCGTTCAGGCTGTCGGCCGCGTTCACGATCTCGAAGTTGATCGAGGCCAGGCCGCCGCCGATGCCGGCGAAGAAGCCCGCGATGATGAACGCGAAGTAGCGCACGCGCTGCGTGTTGTAGCCGATGAACTCCACGCGCTCCGGGTTGTCGCGCACCGCGTTCAGCATGCGGCCCAGCGGCGTGCCGGTGAAGGCATACATCAGGGCGGTGCACACGAAGCAGTACGCGGCGATCAGGTAGTACACCTGGATCTGCGGACCGAAGGTGAAGCCGAAGAAGCTCGGGCCGTACACGCGGTCGGTGGTGATGCCGCCCTCGCCGCCGAAGAAGCTGGGGAACATCAGCGCCATCGAGGCCACGAGCTCGCCGATGCCCATGGTGATCATGGCGAAGGTGGTGCCCGACTTCTTGGTGGTCACGAAGCCCAGCAGGATGGCGAAGAACATCCCCGCCAGCCCGCCGACAAGCGGAATGAGCACCAGCGGAATCGTCGGGCCGCCCTTGGTCGCCATGTTCATCGCATGGATGGCGATGAACGAGCCCAGGCCGGTGTACACGGCATGGCCGAAGCTCAGCATGCCGCCCTGCCCCAGCAGGATGTTGTAGCTCAGGCAGATGATGATCAGGTAGCCCATCTGCGAGAGCATCGTCAGCGCCAGGCTGCTCTTGAACAGCATCGGCGAGATGATCAGCACCAGGGCGAACAGCGCCCAGACCAGGTAGCGCCCGATGTTCCAGGGCTTGAAGCGGTAGTACCGCGTCGGGGTCGTCGGTGAAGTGGTGGTTGCGGTGGTCATGGTGTCAGTCCTCCCGGGTGCCCAGAAGACCCTTCGGGCGGAAGATGAGGATCAGCACGAGGAACAGGTACGGCAGGATCGGTGCGACCTGCGAGATGGTGAGCTTGAGCAGCTCGTAGCCGAAGGTCTGGTCGCTCACGGCCACGCCCAGGGCCTGCAGCGCGGTGGCCAGCGAGTGGTCCAGCGCCACGGCGAAGGTCTGGATGATGCCGATCAGCAGCGACGCCAGGAAGGCGCCGGCCAGCGAACCCATGCCGCCGACCACCACCACCACGAAGATGATGGTGCCGACCGAGCCGGCCATGGCCGGCTCGGTGACGTAAGTGTTGCCGCCGATCACGCCCGCCAGGCCGGCCAGCGCGGCACCGCCGCCAAACACCAGCATGAACACGCGCGGCACGTTGTGGCCCAGCGCCTCGACCATGTCGGGGTGCTTCAGCGCCGCCTGGATCACCAGGCCGATGCGCGTGCGCGTGAGCAGCAGCCACACGGACACCAGCATCAGCATCGCCACCAGCATGATGAACGAGCGCGACTTGGGAAACTGCGTGCCGTACAGCGAGAACAGCGGACCCTGCAGCGCCTCGGGCAGGCCGTAGGGCACCGTGGAGCGGCCCCAGACCAGCTGGACCAGCTCGAGGATGAGGTACGAAAGACCGAAGGTCACCAACAGCTCGGGCACGTGGCCGAACTTGTGGACCCGGCGCAGGCTGTAGCGCTCGAAGGCCGCACCCAGTGCCCCCACCAGCAGCGGCGAGAGAAAGAGCGCGGGCCAGAAGCCGACGATGCCTGACAGGGTGTAGGCGAAATAGGCGCCCAGCATGTAGAAGCTGGCGTGTGCAAAGTTGAGCACACCCATCATGCTGAAGATCAGCGTAAGGCCAGAGCTCAGCATGAACAACAGCAGGCCGTAGCTGACGCCGTTGAGCAGTGAGATGACGAAGAATTCGACGTTCATCGGTCTTCCGTGTCGGTTGAAAAAGAAAGAGGCCCGAGTGTTGAAGTCGGGCCTCGACCGGTCAGGGGGCGATCAGCGGGCGATCAGGAGGCGCCGCCGGGTCGCTTCATCTGGCACGAGGTGGGCGTGCTCGAGACGTAGGGCTCGTAGTACTTGACCGGTGCCAGCGTGTAGCCGGTGTTTTCCGGGCTGTACGGGCTCTTCGCGTCGGCCTTCTGCCAGCGCGTGATCCACAGGCCCTGCTGCAGCTGGTGGTCGGACTTGCGCATCTCGACGTCGCCGTTGAAGCTCTTGAACTTCATGCCTTCCATGGCGGCCGCCACCTTGACGGGGTCGGTCGACTTGGTGCGCACGAAGGCTTCGGCGAGCATCGCGTACACGGTGTACGGCGAGGTCGTGTACAGGTCTTCGTTGAAGCGCTTCTTGAACTCGTTCATCATCGGCGCGATCGGGCCCGGCGCGTTGTAGTGGCTGTAGCCCACCATGTAGACCTTGCCGTCCGAGGCCGCGCCCATGGCGGTCGGCGTGCCGTTGGTCACGGCGTAGTAGGTGTAGAACTTGACGTTCAGGCCTGCGTCGTTGGCCGACTTGATGAGCAGCGCGAGGTCGGAACCCCAGTTGCCGGTGATGACGGTGTCGGCGCCCGAGGCCTTGATCTTGGCGATGTAGGGCGCGAAGTCGCGCACCTGGGCCAGCGGATGAAGGTCGTCGCCGACGATCTGCACGTCGGGGCGCTTGGTCTTGAGGTTGTCCTTGGCGTACTTCGCGACCTGCTGGCCGTGCGAGTAGTTCTGGTTGATCAGGTACACCTTCTTGATGTCGGCCTGATCCTTCATGAAGGTGGTCAGGGCTTCCATCTTCATGGAGGTGTCGGCGTCGAGGCGGAAGTGCCAGTAGCTGCACTTGCTGTTGGTCAGGTCGGGATCAACGGCCGCGTAGTTGAAGTACACGACTTCCTTGCCCGGGTTGCGGGCGTTGTGCTTTTCGAGCGCGTCCATGATGGCCAGCGCCGGGCCGGAGCCGTTGCCCTGCACCACGTAGCGCGCGCCCTGGTCCATGGCCGAGCGCAGCGCGGCGGTGGTTTCCTGCGGGCTGAGCTTGTTGTCGATGCCGATGACCTCGAACTTCACGCCGGCCACGTTCTTCTTGTTGAATTCTTCGGCCAGGAACTGGAAGGTCTTGAGCTGGTTGGTACCGACGGCCGCCATCAGGCCCGACAGCGGGTCCAGCCACGCGATCTTGACGGTCTCACCCTTCTGGGCAAGGGCACCGGTGGCACTTGCCGCGAGCACGGCGGCGGTAGCGATCTTCAGAGCGAACTTCAATCTATATCTCCTAGTCAAACCGATATCAAAAACGCTGCACAAGCGTACAAGTCTTTGCCACCCCACCCCTCAGGGAATGCCCGTAAGGAAGGGGCTGCAAAGGCACGTATCTATCGCGCAGGCGACAGTGCATTTCCTTCTTTTGCTACCCGGCGGTAGGTATCTTCTACCGATGGGTAGGAAATGCGTTCACAAAGACGCCTAGGGGCGCTTCATCTGGCAGGTCGTGGGCGTGCTCGCCACATACGACTCGTAATACTTCACGGGGACGTTGGTGTAGCCGGTGTTCTCGGCGTCGTAGGGGTACTTGGCGCTGGCCTTCTCCCAGCGCGAGATGTACAGGCCCTGCTGCAGCTGGTGGTCGGCCTTGCGCATCTCGACCTCGCCGTTGAAGCTCTTGATCTTCATGCCTTCGAGCGCCGCGGCCACCTTGACGGGGTCGGTCGACTTGGTCTGCACGAAAGCGGCATCGAGCAATGCGAAGGTGTGATAGATCGAGGACTGCGTCAGGTCGTCGTTCATCTTCTTCTTGTAGCCGGTCAGCAGCCGCTGGATTTCGCCGCCCATGTTGTAGTGGGCATAGGCCACGGTGTAGACCTTGCCGGCCGAGGTGGCGCCCATGGCCGTGGGCGTGCCGGCGCCCGGTGCGTAGTACGTGAGGAACTTGACGTCCAGCCCCGAGTCGTTCGCTGCCTTGATGAGCAGCGAGAGGTCGGAACCCCAGTTGCCGGTGATGACCGTGTCGGCGCCCGAGGCCTTGATCTTGGCGATGTAGGGCGAGAAATCGCGCACCTGCGCGAGCGGGTGCAGGTCGTCGCCCACGATCTGGATGTCGGGGCGCTTGGTCTTGAGGTTGTCCTTGGCGAACTTGGACACCTGCTGGCCGTGGGAGTAGTTCTGGCCCAGGATGTAGACCTTCTTGATATCGGCCTGGTCCTTCATCCAGGTGGTCAGCGCTTCCATCTTCATGGAGGTGTCGGCATCGAGGCGGAAGTGCCAGTAGCTGCACTTGCTGTTGGTGAGGTCGGGATCGACCGCCGCGTAGTTCAGGTACAGCAGTTCCTTGCCGGGGTTGCGCGCGTTGTTCTTCTCGACGGCGTCGATGATCGCGAGCGCCGGGCCCGAGCCGTTGCCCTGGGTGATGTAGCGCGCGCCCTGGTCCTGCGCCGAGCGCAGCGCCGCGGTGGTCTCCTGCGGGCTCAGCTTGTTGTCGATCGCGATGATCTCGAACTTCACGCCCGACGCATTCTTCTTGTTGAACTCGTCAGCCAGGTACTGGGTCGTCTTGAGCTGGTTGGTGCCCACGGCCGCCATCAGACCCGACAGCGGGTCCAGCCAGGCGATCTTGACGGTTTCGCCCTTCTGGGCGAACGACGCTGAAACACTCACCAACATGGCGCAGGCGGCCACTGACTTGATACCGAAGTGCATGAAGAGTCTCCTGGTTGAAAGGCGGGACGCCAGCGTACAAGCGCCCTTTTCTTCGCCGCACAGGGAATGCCCGGAAGGAAAGCCGCCGGGGCGGCCTTCCTATCGCGTGCGCGACAGTGCGGGTGGGCTTTGGCCGTGCTTCAGAGGCCCGGCAGCTTGTAGTCCTTGAGCAGTTCGCGAAGCTTGGTCTTGAGGATCTTGCCGGTGGCGCCGATCGGGATGGCCTCCACGAACACCACGTCGTCGGGGATCTGCCACTTGGCGGTCTTGCCCTCGTAGAACTTCAGCAGCTCCTCGCGGGTGACTTCGGCGCCGGGCTTCTTCACGACGGCGATGATCGGGCGCTCGTCCCACTTGGGGTGGAACACGCCGATGCACGCCGCCATGGCGATGGCCGGGTGCGCGACGGCGATGTTCTCGATGTCGATGGAGCTGATCCACTCGCCGCCGGACTTGATCACGTCCTTGCTGCGGTCGGTGATCTGCAGGTAGCCCTCGGCATCGATGGTGGCCACGTCGCCGGTGGGAAACCAGCCCCGGCCTGCGGCGTCGGCGACCAGCGGGTTGCCGCCCTCGCCCTTGTAGTACTCCTTGACGACCCAGGGGCCCTTGACCAACAGGTCGCCGTAGGCCTTGCCGTCCCAGGGCAGCTCGTCGCCGTTGCCGTCGACGATCTTCATGTCGACGCCGAAGATGGCGCGGCCCTGCTTCATGCGGATCTGCAGCTGCGCATCGGCGGGCAGCGACAGGTGCTTGTTCTTCAGCGTGCACAGCGTGCCCAGCGGGCTCATCTCGGTCATGCCCCAGGCATGCAGCACCTCGACGTTGTAGTTCTCCTGGAACGCCGTGATCATGGCCGGCGGGCAGGCCGAGCCGCCGATGACGGTGCGGTTCAGCTTGCTGAACTTCAGGCCGTTGGTCTGCATGTGGCCCAGCATCATCTGCCACACGGTGGGCACGCCGGCCGCGAAGGTCACGCCTTCGGACTCGATGAGCTCGTACACCGACTTGCCGTCCAGCGACGGGCCCGGGAACACGAGCTTGCAGCCCACCAGCGCGGCCGAGTACGGAATGCCCCAGGCGTTGACGTGGAACATCGGCACCACCGGCAGCACCGAGTCTTGCGCCGAAATGCGCATGACATCGGGCAGCGCGGCAGCGTAGGCATGCAGCATGGTCGAGCGGTGGCTGTACAGCGCGGCCTTCGGGTTGCCCGTGGTGCCGCTCGTGTAGCACATGCTCGAGGCCGAGTTCTCGTCGAAGGTGGGCCAATCGTAGGTGGTGGACTGCGTGCCGATCCAGGCCTCATAGCTCACGAGGTTGGGCACGCCGCTGTCGGCCGGCAGCTTGTCGGCATCACACAGTGCAACCCATTTCCGGATCGTGGGACAACGCGCATGCACCGCCTGCACCAGCGGCAGGAAGCTCAGGTCGAAGCACAGGATCTGGTCTTCGGCATGGTTGGCGATCCACGCGATCTGGTCGGGGTGCAGGCGCGGGTTGATGGTGTGCAGCACGCGGCCGCTGCCGCTCACGCCGTAGTACAGCTCCAGGTGGCGGTAGCCGTTCCAGGCCAGGGTGGCGATGCGGTCGCTGAACAGCAGTTGCTCGCCATCCAGCGCATTGGCCACCTGCCTGGCGCGCGATGCGATGTCGCTCCAGGTGCAGCGGTGGATATCGCCCTCGACACGGCGCGAGACGATCTCGCCGTCACCGTTGTGGCGCTCGACGAACTCGATCAGCGACGAGATCAAAAGCGGTTGGTCTTGCATCAAACCCAGCATCTACGGACTCCTATGTGAAATGACTTCAAAAAGCGTTGCGAACGAGAGATTCACGCAAGCTTCGGCCACTTGCACAATGACACAAACCCGCACTGCATGATTGAACGAAGCGGCTCAAGTGGGCGCCTTCGGACCAGTGCCCGCAGGCACCGTCACCACGTTGGTGCGGCACGGCTGGCGCAGCGTCTTGCCGCACTCGGGCAGCGCGGCCGCATGCGGGTAGGCGACGTATCCCAGCACGATGCTCGACGCGTTCGCGCCCTGGTGCCACAGCGTGTTGGTCGAAGGCCTCGTGTCGTTGCCGAACAGCCAGAAGCCGGTCTGCGACGGCGAGTCCACCGTCACGCGGATGCTGGAGCCGGCGCGAAAGACATGGGCGAACTTCTGGATCTCGATGCGCACCAGGTTGGGCTGGCCGGCCTGCAGCGGCGCTTCCTTCGGCTGGGTGAAGTCGCCGAAGGGGCGCAGCTCGGTGGAGCGGCTGGCGTCGAGCGCCCGCTTGGAGGCGCGCAGCCAGCCGCGCTGCACGAACATTTCCTTGCCGTCGGGCCGCACTTCCGACACCGTGACCTGCAGGTCGGTGCTGTCGGCGGTGGCGCTCAGGTACAGGTCGGCCGAGCCTTCCCCGTAGAAGCTCAGGTCCTCGGGCAAGGCGGCGGTGGTGAAGGTGAGCTGGCCGTCCTTCTCGGCATCGGCCACGGCCTGCCAGCCTTCGGCGGCCGGGTTGTTCACCACCGGGCTCTTCGCCGGATACCGGTAGTCGGACGAGGCCGCGCCGGCGGTCGGCTTCGCGTCGCCGAGCCCGCCGCCCGGCTGCATCCACAAGCGCATCGGCTTGACCTTGACCGGCAGGCGGTCGAACTCGGCCACGCCCGTCTGCTTCAGCTTGGCAGCGCCGTTGATCGCCTTCTGGTCGGTCTGCTGCATTTCCTGCAGCAGGCGCACGTGCGGCTCCTTCTCGAAACCGTTGTCCTCGCCCTTCACGAAATGGGCGAGAAAGCGCTTCAGCGTGCCATCGATGTAGTCGGAGGTGACGTTGGTGTGGTGGTCGCCGTTGGAGCTGACGAGCCACATCTTCTCGGGCGCCATGGTGTCTTCGTAGTAGCCCGAGCGCGGGCCGATCTGCTCGTCCTGCCACGACTGGGTGCCCAGCGCGGGAATGTCGATCTTGCCGGTCTCGTAGAACGCACTGCGCTTCACGTAGAGGCCGTCGGCGTACGGGTTCTCGAGCCACTTGGTCAGGTCGAGATCGGGGCGCTTGAGCTTCTCGATGTTGTCGGCCACGGTCTTGGCGCACTCCGTGTCGCCGTCGAGCTTGGCGGCCAGCGCGGCCGCGCGGGTCCAGGTGGCCGGGAAGCCGCCCCACCACTGCGCGGGAAAACCGACGTTCTTGATGCCGCCCGGGTAGCCCACGTCGCGGTACGGATCGGTCACGTTCTTGCTGGGCGTGATCGCCAGCAGGCCTTTGGGCCGGTGCGCCGCCACCCACAGCTGGTTGTAGCCCGAGTACGAGTAGCCGATCATGCCGATCTTGCCGTTCGACCACGGCTGCTTGCCGGCCCATTCGAGGGCGAAGGCACCGGCCGCGCCGGTGCTGGCGTCGAAGACCTGGTCGTCGCCCGTCGAGCAGCCGGTGCCCGGCACGTTCAGGCCCATCACCGCATAGCCCTCGGCCAGCCAGCGCTGGCCGATGTTCGGGGCCGAGCCCGAGCTGTAGCCGTCGTACTCGACCAGCAGCGGATAGGTGGCGTTGCCTCCGCTGGGCAACAGCAGCGAATAGCGCATCCGGTTGCCGTCGGGCAGCGTGATGTAGCCCCACTTGCGGACCGGGCCCGTCTCGGGCGTGACCGGCGGCTGCGCGGGTGGCGTTTCGGCGGCGGGCGGAAAGAAGCTGAACCCGCTGCTGCCCGACGAACCGCCGCCGCAGGCCGCGAGGCCCGCCGCGATGGCAAGCAGCGACGCGGCAAGGCGCCATCGGCGGGGGTGCATGGAAATCCTCATGGTGTTGTCTCTGTGATCGTTCTGGTGGATGGCACGCGTTGCCCAGGCGCGTCTCGGGGCAGGACGGCGATCCCCTGTATCAGGGCGCCGCGGTGATCTTCGTGGCGGTGGGCGTGGCGTCGAGCAGCAACTGCGAGGGCCACGTTCCCCAGGTGGCACCGAGTTCGGGCGTGTTCGGATCGCCGTTGCGCATGAAGGCCCCGACGCTGGCCATGACGGCCTTCGACAGCGCCACGCGCCCCTTCTCGTTGGCCTTGCCGCCCATCACGTTGCTCAGCAGCGAACCCTCGAAGTTGCCGAACACGAACGGCAGGTCGAAGGCGTGCGATGCGCCGTACACGTCGTTCCACGGCGCGGCCTCCTGCGACCAGTCGAGGCGGTAGTGCCAGATGTTCGACTGGCGCGTCTTCATGGTGTTGAGCAGGTTGTCGCGGTTGGCCTCGAAGAGCCCCTTCGTGATGAGCGCGGTGGCCGCGTTGTAGCCGGTGCCGGCCTTGTCTACCGGAAGGTAGAACGGGTCGATGATGTGGTCCACCGTGAGCGTGGGCGCGGCATCGGGGTTGAAGTCGAACATCATCGAGAAGCGCGCGTCGTCCTTGACGATCCAGCCCGCCTTCGGGAAGCCGATGGTGCCCAGCAGCGACGCGAAGAGCTTGCCTTCGTCCCGCGTGTTGCCCGCGAGCATGGGCACCTTGACGTACTTGTCGGCTGCGATGGCGCCGATCGGGTCCGCCGGCAACACCGTGCCATCGGGAATGGGTGCCACGCTGCCCAGACCGGCTGCCGCGACCTGGGTCAGCAGCGCCCCACCCGCCTGCTCACGCATGTACTCGGCGATCTGCGTCGGCGTGCGCGTGCCGATGTAGACCTTGGCCGCCGCCGCATCGGCCACGGTGCCGTCGGCGACGAGCAACTTTTCGAGGATCGCCTGGCCCTGTGCCAGCGAGGCCGATGCCGGCTGCAACGAAGGCAGCGTGCCCGGCGGCAGGTTGGTCGCGAGCGAAATGCCGCCACTCATCTCGAAGGCCTTGTGGAACAGGCCCTTGGCCATCGGCGAAGTCATCACCGACAGCAGGTTGGTCGCGCCGGCCGATTCGCCCGACAGCGTGACGTTGCCCGGGTCGCCGCCGAAGTTGGCGACGTTGCCTTGAATGAAGCGCAGCGCCGCCATGTTGTCCAGCAGCGCGAAGTTGCCCGAGTCGTCGCCCGCGCTGCCGCCCGGCCGCAGCTGCGGCATGTTCAGGAAGCCCAGGATGCCCAGGCGGTAGCTGGCGGTGATGACCACCGCATTGGTGGCCTTGGCCAGCGCCGCGCCGTCGTACAGCGGATCGGCCGTGTAACCCGAAATGTTGCTACCGCCATGGATGAACAGCAGCACCGGCAGGTTCTTCTCGGTGGTGGCCGGACGCCAGATGTTGACGAACAGGCAGTCTTCGCTGCCGACCGGCTTGCCCAGGTTGGTGCCGATGGTGGCGTCGTAGGTGTTGCTGGTGCCGGGGCTGAAGATCCGGCCGATCTGCAGGCAGGCGTTGCCGAAGGTCTTGGCCGGGCGGATGCCGGTCCAGGCTTCGGGCTCGACCGGTGCGCGCCAGCGCAGTGCGCCCACCGGCGGCTGGGCGAACGGAACACCCTTCCAGGACCAGGTGCCATTCCTGGCGCTCTCGTCCGTGCCCTCGACCTTGCCGGCCGTGGTCTGGCGCACCATCGGGCCGTCGGCGGCGGGTGCCGGAGCGGGCGCGGGTGCCGGAGCCGGTGCAGGCGGCAACACGGGAAAGGCGGTCGCCCCGGACGAACCGCCACCGCAGGCTGCAAGCGCCGCCGCGGCGGCCAGCGTGGCCACGGTGGCGATGGCGCGCGCCATCGCCGTCTGTCCTGCCGCACCCTGGTCTTGTGCTGTTGTCGTTGTCTTCATGTTTTGTCTCCACACCGGGTTAATCGGAATTCCTGGCTTGGCGCGCGGCACCCATACTCCGGGCCGCCGTGCACTGGAAAAATTCTAGGAACCGGCCCCGTTTTCACCGCTATCGCAAGCGAGCCAATCGAATGACTTCAGAAGCCCCCCTGCCGCGCCATTCGCGCCGGCCGTCGCGCCGCCCCGGCTGTCCGCAGCCCGAGCTGCGCACCAGCTCGGCCGCATGGCTGGAGGGGGTGCTGTCGATGTTCGAGGCCGAGGGGCTGAACGTGCCCACGCTGCTGCGCGATGCCGGCTTCGACCCCGACTCGCTGCACCGCCAGAACGCGCGCATCCCGGTCGACGAGATCTCCGTGCTGTGGCAGGTGGCCGTAGCGCACGCCGGGCGCCCAACGCTGGGCCTGGACCGCGACCTGGCCGCCACGCACAGCAAGCTGGGCACCGTGGGCCACGCCATGGCCTGCAGCCCCACCCTGGGCGCGGCGCTCACGCGGCTCACGCGCTACATGGCCGTGATCTCCGACGCCACCGCGTTCTCGCTGCAGTCCGACGCGCGCGGCTGCTGGATGGTCATGGAGCACACCGGTGGCAGCCTGCCGATCCCGCGCCAGCGCGTCGAGTACGCCCTGCTGACCGTGCTCATGCAGTGCCAGTGGCTCACGCGGCGCGAGCTGCAGCCGCTGGCCATGGAGTTCGTCTACCCGCCGCCGGCCAACGACCGGCTGCACCGCGAGGCCTTCGGCTGCGAGATCCGCTTCAACGCGCCCGCCAACCGCGTGCTGCTGTCGTCGGCCGACATGACCATGCCGCTGCCCACCCACCACCCGGCGCTGGGCGAGATGCAGGAGCACCTGCTCGACGACCAGCTCAACCTGCTGGGCCAGACCACCACCGCCAGCCTGGTGTGCGCCGAGATCGCGCGCCGGCTGCAGCACGGCGAGCCGCGCCGCCAGGACGTGGCCTCGGGCCTCGGGCTGGCCGACCGCACGCTGCAGCGCCGCTTGCAGGAAGAGTCGGTGTCGTTCCAGGCGCTGCTCGACCGCACGCGCCGCGAACTCGCCAGGCAGTACCTGGCCGAACAGCGCCACACGCTCGCGGACGTGGCCGACCGGCTGGGCTTCGTGGACGTCAGCAACTTCTTTCGCGCCTGCAAGCGCTGGTTCGGCCTGCCGCCGGCCCAGTACCGCGCCAGCCTCGCGCTCGACGGCGCCGGGGCGCTGCGCGGCGCGCTGCTGAACTGAGCGGAGCCGCCCGCCCCACGCGCCCGATGGCCTCAACGGCCTGGGGTTTCGCGCGCTGCCGGACAATCCGGGCATGAGCTTGTTAGCCGAAGACACCCCGGTCGCCGACCTGGGCCTGCGCTGGAAGCCCGGCTTCTCGACGCTGGGCCCCGCCTTTTTCACCGAACTGCGCCCCACGCCGCTGCCCGATCCGTACTGGGTCGGCCACAGCGACGCCGTGGCGCGCGAGCTGGGCCTGCCGCCCGGCTGGCGCGACTCGGACACCACGCTCGCCGCGCTCACCGGCAGCCTGCCGGTCGTCGGCACGCGGCCTTTCGCCACGGTCTACAGCGGCCACCAGTTCGGCGTCTGGGCCGGGCAGCTGGGCGACGGGCGCGCGATCCTGCTCGGCGAGACCGAGGGCGGGCTCGAAGTGCAGCTCAAGGGCGCGGGGCGCACGCCCTACTCGCGCGGCGGCGACGGCCGCGCCGTGCTGCGTTCGAGCATCCGCGAGTTCCTGTGCAGCGAGGCCATGCACGGCCTGGGCATTCCGACCACGCGCGCGCTGTGCGTGACCGGCTCCGACGCGCCCATCTATCGCGAGACCCCCGAAAGCGCCGCCGTCGTGACCCGCGTGGCGCCCAGCTTCATCCGCTTCGGCCACTTCGAGCACTTCGCCGCCAACCAGCGCGAAGACGAGCTGCGCGCGCTGGCCGACTACGTCATCGACCGCTACTACCCCGAATGCCGCGCCACCGCGCGCTTCAACGGCAATGCCTACGCCGCCTTCCTCGAGGCCGTGAGCGAACGCACCGCCGCCCTGCTCGCCCAGTGGCAGGCCGTGGGCTTCTGCCACGGGGTGATGAACACCGACAACATGAGCATCCTCGGGCTCACCATCGACTACGGCCCGTTCCAGTTCCTCGACGGCTTCGACCCGCGCCACATCTGCAACCACAGCGACACCCAGGGCCGCTACGCCTTCAACCAGCAACCCAACGTCGCCTACTGGAACCTGTTCTGCCTGGCGCAGGCACTCTTGCCGCTGATCGGCGACCAGGAAATCGCCGTGGCCGCGCTGGAGTCGTACAAGACCGTGTTCCCCAACGCCTTCGAAGACCGCATGCGCGCCAAGCTGGGCCTCACGACGCCCGCCGAGGGCGACCGGGCGCTGATCGAGGGCGTGCTCAAGCTGATGGCGGCCGAGAAGGTCGACCACACCATCTTCTGGCGCCGCCTGTCGAATCACATGGCCGACGGCAACGTGGAGCCGGTGCGCGACCTGTTCCTCGACCGGGCCGGCTTCGATGCCTGGATGCTCTCTTTTTCGGAGCGCCATGCACAATCGCAGCGCGCCGAAGCGGCAAAATTGATGCTGCAGTCGAACCCCAAGTTCGTGCTGCGGAACCACCTGGGCCAACAGGCCATCGAAGCCAGTCAGCAAAAGGACCATGCGGGTGTGGCAACCTTGCTGACGCTGCTCCAAACCCCATGTGAAGAACACCCCGGTGCCGACGACTACGCCGGCTTCCCGCCCGACTGGGCCTCCACGATCGAAATCAGCTGCTCCTCATGACCACGCCCGTACAGAAAACCGACGCCGAATGGAAAGCCCTGCTCGCTGAGAAGGGTGCCGAACCCGCCGCCTTCGAGGTGACGCGCCACGCCGCCACCGAACGCCCCTTCACCGGCAAGTACGAAGCCCACTGGGACGACGGCACCTACCACTGCATCTGCTGCGGCGCCAAGCTGTTCGAAGCGGCCACCAAGTTCGACGCCGGCTGCGGCTGGCCCAGCTTCTCCGAAGAAGCCGTGCCGGGCGCCATCCGCAACATCGTCGACCGTTCGCACGGCATGGTGCGCACCGAGAACGTGTGCGCCAATTGCGGCGCCCACCTGGGCCACGTGTTCCCCGACGGCCCCACCGAAACCGGCCTGCGCTACTGCATGAACTCGGCCTCGCTCGACTTCCAGAAGAAGAAATGAAACTGCTCCTCGACTTCTTTCCGATCCTGCTGTTCTTCGGCGCCTACAAGTTCGCCGACATCTACACCGCCACCGGCGTGCTGATGGCCGCCACCGTGGTGCAGATGGCCGTCATCTACGCGATGGAACGCAAGCTGCAGGCAATGCAGAAGGCCACACTGGTGCTCATCCTGCTGTTCGGCACGCTCACGCTGGTGCTGCACGACGACCGCTTCATCAAGTGGAAGCCGACGGTGCTGTACGGCGCCATGGCCGTCGCGCTGGCGGTGGCGCTGTGGGCGCTGAAGAAGAACTTCCTGAAGATGCTGCTGGGCGCACAGCTCGAGCTGCCCGAGCGCATCTGGGGCCGGCTCAACGTGGCGTGGATCGGCTATTGCCTCTTCATGGCGCTCATCAACGGCTACGTGGCGGCCTACTTCACGACCGAGGCCTGGGTCAACTTCAAGCTCTGGGGCTACGTGTTCCCGATCGTCTTCCTGGTGGCGCAGGGCCTGTACATCGCGCCGCACCTCAAGGAAGACAAGCCGACCGCATGACCACCACCACCATCCCCCTGCCCACCGTGGCCGCACTCGAGGCGGCGCTGCGCGCATCGCTTTCGCCCACGCAGCTCGAAGTGATCGACGAAAGCGCCGCCCACGCGGGCCATGCGGGCGCCAACGCCGAGGGCTACGGCACGCATTTCCGGGTGCGCATCGCCTCCCCGCTGTTCGACGGAAAGCCCCGCGTGGCGCGGCATCGGCTTGTGTATGATGCCCTCCAAGTTTTTATCGCACAGGGTCTGCACGCCATCGCCATCGAGGTGCTCTGAGTCGTCCAATCGGTTGCTTGCCGCGTTCGCCGCGGCCGCCCACCCTCTCCTTCTTTTCTCCTGATTCCTGCTTTCTTTCCCGCGCCTTTTCCTACACGCGCATTTCCTCTCCAGCCTGATATTCATTTCATGAAAAAACACATCTTGCAGGCCGTTGCGGCCGCAGCGCTGATCGGTGCACTCCCCCTGTCGGCCCTGGCGCAGAACGCAGCCATCGTCAACGGCAAGCCGGTGCCCAAGGCCCGCATGGACGTCCTGGCCCAGCAGCTGGCTGCCGCGGGCCGCCCGGTGACGCCCGAGATGCAAAGTCAGCTGCGCGAGGAAATCGTGGCGCGCGAAGTGTTCATGCAGGAAGCGCAAAAGCAAGGCCTGGACGCCACCGAGGACTACAAGAACCAACTCGAACTCGCCCGCCAGGCCATCCTGATCCGCGCGCTGTTCGAGAACTACCGCAAGACCAACGCGGTGTCCGACGCCGACGTGAAGGCCGAGTACGACAAGTTCGTGGCAGCCAACGGCGGCAAGGAATTCAAGGCCCGCCACATCCTGGTCGAGACCGAAGACCAGGCCAAGAAGATCATGGCCGACCTGAAGAAGGGCGCCAAGTTCGAAGACATCGCCAAGAAGCAGAGCAAGGACCCGGGATCGGGCGCCAACGGCGGCGACCTCGACTGGGCCAACCCCGCCAGCTTCGTGCCCGAGTTCTCGGAAGCGATGATCAAGCTCAAGAAGGGCGAGACCACCCCTGCCCCGGTCAAGACCCAGTTCGGCTACCACATCATCCGCGTCGACGACATCCGCCAGGCCCAACTGCCGAAGCTGGAAGAAGTGAAGCCGCAGATCACGCAGCAGCTGCAGCAGCAGCGCCTGCAGAAGTACCAGGAAGACCTGCGCGCGAAGGCCAAGGTCGAGTAAGCCTGCGGCCCATCGCCCAAGAAAAAGCCCCGCAATCGCGGGGCTTTTTTCATTGCGGCGTGATGTTGAAGTCTTTCACGAAGCGGGCGTAGTCGTTCGACTCCTTGCGCACGAAACTTGTGAAGTCCGCCGTCGAGCCGCCGATGACTTCCAGGCTGAGGTCGGTGAACTGCTTTTGCGTGTCGGCGTTCTTGAGCAGCGCCTGCACCTGCTCGTTGAGCTTGGCGATGACCGGTGCCGGGGTTCCGGCCGGCGCCACCAGGCCGACCCAGCCCATGAAGCGGTAGCCCGGCACGCCGGACTCGGCCACCGTCGGCACGTCGGGCAAGGTCGACACGCGCTTGTCGCCCGTGACCGCCAGCGCCTTCAGCTTGCCGCTCTTGGCGTAGGGCACGGCGGTCGGCGAGGTCTCGAACATCATGTCGATCTGGCCGCCGACCAGGTCGGACAGCGCGGGCGCCCCGCCCTTGTAGGCCACGTTGAGCAGATCGGTGCCGGTCATCTGCATGAAGCGGCGTGCGGCCACGTCCTGCGGGCCGCCCACGCCCGAGGTGCCGACGCTGAGCTTGCCGGGGTTGGCCTTGGCATAGGCCACCAGCTCGCCGACGTTCTTGAACGTCCACTTGGGATTCATGATGAGCACGTTGGGCTGGTCGGCCACGCGGATCACGGGTGCCAGGTCCTTGATCGGGTCATAGGGCAGCTTTGCGAACATGTGCCCGTTAGAGGCCAGGCCGGTGTGCACCATCAACAGCGTGTAGCCGTCCTTCGGGGCCTTGGCGACGTAGTCCATGCCGATGTTGCCGCTGGCGCCGGGACGGTTGTCCACCAGCACGGGCTGGCCCAACGCCGTCGAGAGCTTCTGGCCGACCAGGCGCGCCGTCATGTCGATGCTGCCGCCCGGCGGGAACGGCACGACCATGCGGATCGGCTTGGACGGATAGGCATCTTGCGCATGGGCGGCGGGCACGATGCACGCCAGGCCGGCGGCAAGACAGACAAGCGAGGCGAGCGGGAAACGGAAGCGCTGGGTCATGAGGTTCTCCGGAGTTTCTTGAGGGTTGGCAGACGGGTCAATCGGCGGTGGCGCGCAGGGTGCGTTCGATGTCGGCGGCCCACGCGAGCAGCGCGGCGTCGCGCATCGGCAGGCCAGCAAGGCTCAGGCCCACGGGCGCTTCGCCGGCCGCGTGGCAGGGCAAGGAGATGGCGCAGCCGTCCATGAAGTTGACGATGGAGGGGTTGCGCAGCATCGCGGCGTTGACGGCGACGTACTGCGCCTCGTCGGCGTCGAGCGCCTCGATGCGCGGCGCCACCAGCGGCACGGTCGGCATGAGCCAGCCATCGAATTCGCCCAGGCGCGCGGCCACGCGAAGTTGCCAGTCGGCCCGCTGTGCCTGCAGCGCGAGGTAGGCGCGCGCCGTGAAGTCCTTGCCGCGCAGGATGCGGCTGAGCACGCGCGGGTCGTAGCCGCTGCCGCTGCGTTCGATCAGCTCGGCATGCCACGCCCATGACTCGGCCGCGCTGAAGCCGCCTGCGGCGTTGATGGCTGCGAGCTCGTCGAACTCGGGCACCGCCAGCTCGACCAGCTGCGCGCCAGCGGCCGAGAGGCGCTGCAGCGCGCGTTGGAAGGTTGCCGCGACGTGCGCGTCCATGCCGTCTTGCACCAGCGTGGTCGGCACCGCGAAGCGGGCCTGGCGCAGGTGCTGCGTTCGGGGCGCCTCTGACACGCCGGACAGCACCGCATCCATAGCCACGCAGCCGGCCACGTCGAGCGCCATCACGCCGACCGCATCGAGGCTGTGCGACAGCGGCACGAGCCCGGTGCCGGGCATGCGGCGCGCCGTCGGCTTGAAGCCGGTGATGCCGCACAGCGCCGCCGGAATGCGCGCCGAGCCGCCGGTGTCGCTGCCGACGCTCGCGACGCACATGCCGTCGGCCACCGCCACGGCTGCGCCCGAGGACGAGCCGCCGGGAATGCGTCGCTCGCCGCGCTGCCACGGATTGGCCGGCGTCCCGTAGTGCGGGTTGAGGCCGAGGCCGGAGTACGCGAACTCGGTCATGTTCGTCTTGCCGACCAGCACTGCGCCCGCCGCCAGCAGGCGCCGCACGGCCTCGGCGTCGTGCGCGGCGGGTGGCGCGTCGCGCAGCACGACGGAGCCGGCGGTCGTCGTTTCACCGGCCACGTCGAACAGGTCCTTGACGGAGACCGGCAGGCCTTCGAGTGGAGAACGCACGACGCCGGCTTCGCGCAGGCTGTCGGAGGCGCGCGCGAGGTGCCGGGCACGGTCTGCCAGCACGCGCGTGAAGGTGCGCGCGCCTTCGCCGGCGGGATCGGCGATGCGTTGCAGCGCCGAGGCGGTCAGCGCGGCGGAGGTGGTGCGGCCTGTGGCCAGTTCGGCGCGGGCGGCTTCGAGGGAGATCACGGCGGGCATGTGCGGTCCTCGTGCGTCAGGCGACGATCGGCAGCGAGACCGCGCGGTACTCGTGCGTGATGCGGCGGCCCGTGTGTTCGTCCACCAGCTCCATGCGAAAGCGCGCGGCCGAGCGGATGCCGCCAATGGCGCCGACCGTGCCGCAGGTCATCGCGAAGCCGTCTGCCGGTTCGCCGTCGGCCGCGGCGCAGCGCGCCAGCAGATCGGCCGGCGAGCGCAGCGCGGCCAGCGTGCCCTCCTGGTAGAGGCGCCATTCACCACCCTCCTCGATCCACGAACGCAGCACCAGCGTGTCCCAGCGCTCCTGCACGTCGGCCAGCCGCCAGGCGCTGCGCGCCACGGGCTTGACGCAGATCTGCTTGGACAGCGCCACGCTGTGCGCTTCCAGCGCGCGGTCGGTGTGGTCCGAGCCGATCGAGACGAAGAATTCGCCTCCATGCAGGAACAGCAGCGGCTCGACCTCGCCCGAGGTGTCGGCCCCCACCACCTGCACGACATCGGCCTGGCTCAGCTGCTGGGTGGCCACCCGGTAGAACAGCGGCACGGTGCTGGGCGCGGGCACGCCCAGCTCGGCGAGTTCCTCGATGTGGTGCTCGATGGCGGCGGTGTCGCGCCCGGTCCAGCCGGCGATCACGAGGTGCCGGGCCTCGAAACTCAGCGTTTGCGGGGTATTCCCCTCGGGAAGTTCGAAAGACAGTTTCATGGGTGGCAGCTCGATTGAAGTTTCAGTGAAATTTCACAACGATATTACAGTGAGTCCACAAAAACTTCAAAGGGATTTCCCGCAGGTACCATCGGGGAACTCCACCATGACCCTCCCGCCCCGATGAACGCAGCCACGCCCGCCCGCAAAGCCCCCGTCCGGCGGCCCGAAGCAGCCATCTCCCTCAACGAAACCGCTTACCTGCGCCTGAAGGAAGCCCTGGTGACCCTGGCCTACAAGCCCGGGGAATACCTCAACACCGCCCAGGTGATGGAGCGGCTGGGCGTGGGCCGCACGCCGGTGAACCAGGCGCTGCACCGCCTGTCGGCCGAGGGCCTGGTCCGCATCATTCCGCGCAAGGGCGCGATGGCGTCACCGCTGTCGATCAATGACGCGCTGGAGCTCATCGAGGTCCGGCTGGTGAACGAGGTGCTGTGCATGCGCCTGGCCGCAGCGGCCATCACCGAGGCCGAGCTGGCCGAGCTGCAGGCCATCGCCGAGCAGTTCGAAGCCGCGGCGCAGCGGCGCGATGCGATGTCGGTGATGAACCTGGACCGCCTCTTCCACGAAAAGATCGCGGCGGCGGCGCGCAACGCGATGCTGCAGGACATCCTGAGCGTGCTGCATGCGCGCTCGCAGCGCTTCTGGGCGATCTCACTGGCGGCCGAGGGGCACTTGGCGGAGGTGATCGAGGAGCACCGCACCATCGTCGCCACGCTGCAGCGGCACGACGCTGATGCAGCGGCCGAAGCGGCGAAGACGCATGTGCTGTCGTTCAAGGCGTCGATGCTGAACAGCCAGCGCTGATCGGACGCCTCAGGCGCGCCCAATGAAAAATGCCCTCCAGGCCAAAGCCTGGAGGGCATTTCTTGTTGACTGAGGTCAAGCCGCCTGCACAGCCTGACGATGTCCGATCAACCCACCCACTTGCGCGCGTTGCGCCAGATCTGCATCCACGGGCTCAGCTCGCTCTTGTCGCCCGAAGTCCAGCTCATCTGGATGTTGCGGAACACGCGCTCCGGGTGCGGCATCACGGCGGTGAAGCGGCCGTCCGGCGTGGTGACCGAGGTCAGGCCGCCTGCGCTGCCGTTCGGGTTGAACGGGTACTGCTCGGTCGGCTGGCCGTGGTTGTCCACGAAGCGCATCGCGCCGATGGCCTTGGCGGCGTCGCCGCGGTGCTTGAAGTTGGCATAGCCCTCGCCGTGCGCCACCGCGATCGGCAGGCGGCTGCCGGCCATGCCCGCGAAGAAAATGCTGGGCGACTCGAGCACCTCGACCATCGACAGGCGCGCCTCGAAACGCTCGCTCTGGTTGGTGGTGAAGCGCGGCCAGGCTTCGGCGCCCGGGATGATGTCGGCCAGCTCGGCGAACATCTGGCAGCCGTTGCACACGCCCAGGCCGAAGGTGTCGGCGCGGCCGAAGAAGGTCTTGAACTGCTCGGCCAGCTTCGGGTTGAAGGTGATGCTGCGCGCCCAGCCGATGCCGGCACCCAGCGTGTCGCCGTAGCTGAAGCCGCCGCAGGCGACCACGCCCTTGAACGCGGCCAGGTCCGCCCTGCCCGTCTGCAGGTCGGTCATGTGGACGTCGAAGGCCTCGAAGCCGGCTTCGGTGAAGGCATAGGCCATCTCGACGTGCGAGTTGACGCCCTGCTCGCGCAGGATCGCGACCTTGGGGCGCGACTGCAGGATGGCCGGTGCCACCGGGGCGTTCGGCAGGAACACATGCATGCCCGGGTCGTTCGGCACGCCGGCCGCAGCGTGCTCGGCGTCGGCGCAGGCCGGGTTGTCGCGCTCACGGGCGATCTTCCAGCTGACCGAATCCCACACCTGGTGCAGGTCGTGCAGCGAGGCGCTGAACACCGACTTGGCATCGCGCCAGACTTCGAGCTTGCCCTTGCCGGCGTCCATGGCCGAGCTGGTCGGTCGCGTCTTGCCGACGAAGTGGCTGTGCGTGCTCAGGCCGTGGGCGCGCAGCACCTGCATGACGTCGTTGCGCTCGGCGGTGCGCACCTGCAGCACCATGCCCAGCTCTTCGTTGAACAGCGCCTTGAGCGTGAGCTCTTCGCGGCGCGCGCTGACCTGCTGCGCCCAGTTCTTGGCGTCGCCGGTTTCCATGCGGCTGTCGGAAATGCCGTCGCCTTCGGTGACCAGCATGTCGACGTTCAGCGCCACGCCGACGTGGCCGGCAAAGGCCATTTCGCAGGCGGTGGCGAACAGGCCGCCGTCGCTGCGGTCGTGCATCGCGAGGATCTTGCCGTCGGCGCGCAGCGCGTTCACGGCATTGACCAGCGCGACCAGCTGTGCCGGGTCGTCGAGGTCGGGCACGGTGTCGCCGCTCTGGCCGAGCGTCTGCGACAGGATGCTGCCCGCCATGCGGTGCTGGCCACGGCCGAGGTCGATGAGCACGAGCGTGGTGTCGTCTTCGGTGGTGTCGAGCTGCGGCGTGAGCGTCCCGCGCACGTCGGCCAGCGAGGCGAAGGCGGTGACGATCAGGCTCACGGGCGAGGTGACCTTCTTGGCTTCGCCATCGTCCTTCCACTGCGTGCGCATCGACAGCGAATCCTTGCCGACCGGAATCGACACGCCCAGCGCCGGGCACAGCTCCAGGCCCACGGCCTTGACGGTCTCGTACAGCGCGGCGTCTTCGCCGGGTTCGCCGCAAGCGGCCATCCAGTTGGCCGACAGCTTGACGCGCGACAGCTCGATCGGCGCGGCCAGCAGGTTGGTGATGGCTTCGGCCACGGCCATGCGGCCTGAGGCCGGCGCGTCGAGCGCGGCCAGCGGCGTGCGCTCGCCCATGCTCATGGCTTCGCCGGCAAAGCCCTTGTAGTCGGCCAGCGTCACGGCGCAATCGGCCACGGGCACCTGCCACGGGCCGACCATCTGGTCGCGATGCGTCAGGCCGCCCACGCTGCGGTCGCCGATGGTGATGAGGAAGCGCTTCGAAGCCACGGTCGGGTGCGCGAGCACGTCGATGGCGGCCTTCTGCAGGTCGACGCCCGTGAGGTCGAGGGGCTTGAAGGTGCGCGCCACGGTCTTCACGTCACGGTGCATCTTGGGCGGCTTGCCCAGCAGCACGTCCATCGGCATGTCGACCGGCTGCACGGCCGCGCCTTCATCGGCCACCAGCAGCTGGCGCTCTTCGGTCGCCACGCCGACCACCGAGAACGGGCAGCGCTCGCGCTCGCAGAAGGCCTTGAACTGCTCGAGCGATTCCGGCGCGATGGCCAGCACGTAGCGCTCCTGGCTTTCGTTGCACCAGATTTCCTTGGGCGCCATGCCCGACTCTTCGAGCGGTACCGCGCGCAGGTCAAAGCGCGCGCCGCGGCCGGCGTCGTTGGTCAACTCGGGGAAGGCGTTGCTCAGGCCGCCGGCGCCCACGTCGTGGATCGCCAGGATCGGGTTGGCCGCGCCCTGCTGCCAGCAGTGGTTGATGACCTCCTGCGCACGGCGTTCGATTTCGGGGTTGCCGCGCTGCACCGAGTCGAAGTCGAGCTCGGCCGCATTCGCGCCGGTGGCCATCGAACTGGCAGCGCTGCCGCCCATGCCGATGCGCATGCCCGGGCCGCCGAGCTGGATCAGCAGCGAGCCGGCCGGGAACTGGATCTTCTTGGTCTGCGTGGCGTCGATGCTGCCCAGGCCGCCCGCGATCATGATGGGCTTGTGGTAGCCGCGCTGCACGGTGTCCAGGTCGCTCGTCACCGCCTGCTCGTATTCGCGGAAGTAGCCCAGCAGGTTGGGACGGCCGAATTCGTTGTTGAACGCGGCGCCGCCCAGCGGGCCCTCGGTCATGATCTGCAGCGGGCTGGCGATGTGCTCGGGCTTGCCGTAGTGGCCGTCTTCGGGCCAGAGCTTGGAGACCGTGAAGCCGGTCAGGCCGGCCTTGGGCTTGGAGCCGCGGCCGGTGGCGCCTTCGTCGCGGATCTCGCCGCCGGCACCGGTCGAGGCGCCGGGGAACGGGGAAATCGCGGTCGGGTGGTTGTGCGTCTCGACCTTCATCAGCACATGGCTCAGGGCGCTATCTTTTTGATAGCTCTGCGAGCCGTTCGCCGGAATGAAGCGCTCGATGGTCGCGCCTTCCATCACCGAGGCGTTGTCCGCATAGGCGATCACCGTGTGCTGCGGGTTCTGCTTCTCGGTGTGGCGGATCATCGAGAACAGGCTCTGGGGCTGGGCCACGCCGTCGATGGTGAAATTGGCGTTGAAGATCTTGTGGCGGCAGTGCTCGCTGTTGGCCTGCGCGAACATCATCAGTTCGACGTCGCTGGGGTTGCGGCCCAAGCGGGTGAAGGCTTCGACGAGGTAATCGATTTCGTCTTCCGCCAGCGCCAGGCCGAAGCCGGTATTGGCTGCCACCAGGGCGTCGCGCCCGCCCGTTTGCACGTCGACCTGCGCCATCGGCTGGGCCGGCAGCTCGCTGAACAGGCTGGCCGCCTGTTCGACGGCGGCGAGCACCGATTCGGTCATGCGGTCGTGCAGCGGGCCGGCCACGGCGGCGAGCGCGTCGCCTTCGAGCACGGGGGTCTTGCCGATCAGCGGCGCCTTCAGCTTCAGGTGGTACTGGGTGACGCGCTCCACACGGCGCAGCGCCAGGCCGCAGTTGTGGGCGATGTCGGTGGCCTTGGAGGCCCAGGGCGACACGGTGCCCAGGCGGGGCGTGACGACCACCGAGGCGCTCGCCTTGGCCGCCGGGGCCTCGAAGGGCTCGCCGTAGGTCAGGAGCGCGGTAAAGCGCTCGCGGTCGGCGTCGCCCAGCGACGCATCGGTGACCACCAGGTGCACGAAACGGGCCGAAATGCCCTCGATGCGCGGCTCGATGGCCTGCAGCTTCGGCAGCAGTTGCCGCGCACGGAAGTCGCTGAGTGCGCTGCCGCCCTCGAACATGGTTACGACAGGAAGGGCTTGAGGTGCGGGCTGCGTCACGGTCGATTGGGGGCCTCGGGGGCCGCGTTGGGAATCAGGAATCTGGGCGGATGGCCGCTGACTGGGGTCATCCGCGTTAACCCGGAATTTTAGCTTGCCGAATGGGATAATTCGGGGCATGAGCATTACCTACAAAGACGCCGCAGGCATCGAAGCCATGCGGGTCGCCTGCCGCCTCGGGTCCGAGGTGCTGGACTACCTCACGCCCTTCATCAAGCCCGGCATCACGACCAACGACGTGGATCGGCTGGCCGCCGAGTACATGGTCAAGCAGGGCACCACCTCGGCCACGGTGGGCTACATGGGCGCCAGCAGCGTTCCGTTCCCGAAGTCGCTGTGCACCTCGGTGAACCACGTGGTGTGCCACGGCATCCCCAATGACAAGCCCCTGAAGAAGGGCGACATCATGAACGTCGACGTCACCGTCATCAAGGACGGCTGGTTCGGCGACAACAGCCGCATGTTCGTGATCGGCGACGCCTCCATTGCCGCCAAGCGCCTGTGCAGCGTCACCTTCGAAGCCATGTGGCACGGCATCCTGCAGGTGCGCCCCGGCGCCCACCTGGGCGACGTGGGCCATGCGATCCAGAAGTTCGCCGAGGGCCAGGGCTTTTCGATCGTGCGCGAGTTCTGCGGCCACGGCGTGGGCCAGCGCTTCCACGAAGAGCCCCAGGTGCTGCACTACGGCCGCCCGGGCACCATGGAAGAGCTCAAGCCCGGCATGATCTTCACCATCGAGCCGATGATCAACGCCGGCAAGCGCGACGTGAAGGAAGACTTCAAGGGCGGCCAGTACGACGGCTGGACCATCGTCACGCGCGACCACTCGCTGTCGGCCCAGTGGGAGCACACGGTGCTCGTCACCGAGACCGGCTACGAGGTGCTGACGCTCTCCGAAGGCAGCCCGCCGCTGCCGGCCTTCGTCACCTCCACCAAAACCTGACGCGCCCCAGCGCGCCCCCGCCGTGATCGAAGCAGCCAAGATCGACGTGGCGACGCTGCGCGAAGCCTATCGCGCAAAAAAGCTCGCCCTTTTCGACACCCTGCGCTTCGCACGCGCGCCCACCCGCAGCGTCCACACGGTGCTGCGCCAGCTCTCGGCGCTGGCCGACCAGACGCTCACGGCGCTGTGGAACGAAGCCGGCTTCGGCGACGCCTTCGCGCTGGTCGCGGTGGGCGGCTACGGACGCGGCGAGCTGTTTCCGTACTCCGACGTCGACGTGCTGCTGCTGCTGCCGCCCGAGGGCCAGGACAGCAGCGTCGAGCCGGCCCGCATCGAGGCCTTCATCGGCCAGTGCTGGGACGCCGGCCTCGAGATCGGCTCCAGCGTGCGCACGCTCGAGGAGTGCCTGGACGAGGCCGCCAAGGACATCACGGTCCAGACCTCGCTGCTCGAATCGCGCCTGATCACGGGCGACAAGAAGCTCTTTGCGGCCTTCCGCCGCCGCTTCACCCAGGCGATCGACCCGCAGGCCTTCTTCGTGGCCAAGTCGCAGGAAATGCGGCACCGCCACCAGAAGTTCGACAACACGCCCTACGCGCTCGAACCCAACTGCAAGGAATCGCCCGGTGGCCTGCGCGACCTGCAGACCATCCTCTGGATGAGCAAGGCCGCCGGCTTCGGCAGCCGCTGGGACGACCTGGCCAAGAACGGCCTGGCCACGCCCTTCGAGGCGCAGCAGATCAAGCGCAACGAGGCCCTGCTCTCACTCATCCGCGCCCGCCTGCACGTGATTGCCAACCGGCGCGAAGACCGGCTGGTGTTCGACCTGCAGACCGCCGTGGCCGCGAGCTTCGGCTACGAGAGCGAGTCGCAACGCAAGTCGAGCGAGGCGCTGATGCGTCGCTACTACTGGGCCGCCAAGGCGGTGTCGCAGCTCAACCAGATCCTGCTGCTCAATATTTCCGAGCGGCTGCAGCCCATCGACGAGCAGCCCACGACGATCAACGAGCGCTTCTACGAGCGCGCCGGCCTGATCGAGATCGCCAGCGACGACCTGTACGAGCGCGAGCCGCACGCGGTGCTCGAGACCTTCCTGCTGTACCAGAAGACCATCGGCGTGAAGGGCCTGTCGGCGCGCACGCTGCGTGCGCTGTACAACGCGCGCCACGTGATGGACAGCAAGTTCCGCAACGACCCGGTCAACCACGTGACCTTCATGCGGATCCTGCAGCAGCCCTACGGCATCACGCATGCCTTCCGGCTCATGAACCAGACCTCAGTGCTGGGACGCTACCTGCGCGTGTTCCGCAGCATCGTGGGGCAAATGCAGCACGACCTGTTCCACGTGTACACGGTCGACCAGCACATCCTGATGGTGCTGCGCAACGTGCGCCGCTTCTTCATCGCCGAGCATGCGCACGAGTACCCGGGCTGCTCGCAGCTCGCGGCCGGCTGGGACAAGCCCTGGATTCTTTACGTCGCCGCCCTCTTCCACGACATCGCCAAGGGCCGCGGCGGCGACCACTCCACGCTCGGCGCGCGCGACGTGCAGCGCTTCTGCAAGCAGCACGGCATCGCCCGCGAAGACGCCAAGCTCATCGAATTCCTCGTGGCCGAGCACCTGGTGATGAGCCAGGTCGCACAAAAGCAGGACCTGGGCGACCCGGAGGTGATCGGTGCCTTCGCCAAGCGCGTGGGCAACGAGCGCTACCTCACGGCGCTTTACCTGCTGACGGTGGCCGACATCCGCGGCACCTCGCCGCGCGTGTGGAATGCCTGGAAGGGCAAGCTGCTCGAAGACCTGTACCGCTTCACCCTGCGCGCCCTGGGCGGACGCATGCCCGACCCGGACGCCGAGGTCGAGGCCCGCAAGCGCGAGGCGCTGGTGCTGCTGGCCCTGCACGCCCAGCGCTTCGAGGCGCACAAGGCGCTGTGGGACACGCTCGACGTCGGCTACTTCATGCGCCACGACGCCACCGAGATCGCCTGGCACGCCAAGCAGCTGTCGCGCTTCGTGCCGCCGAAGAACGTGCCCATCGACCCGAAGGCCCTGCCCATCGTGCGCGCGCACCTGTCGCCGGTGGGCGAAGGGCTGCAGGTGGTGGTCTACACGCCCGACCAGTCCGACCTGTTCGCGCGCATCTGCGGCTATTTCGACCAGGCCTCGTTCAGCATCCTCGACGCCAAGGTCCACACCACGAGCAACGGCTATGCGCTCGACACCTTCCAGGTGGTGACGACTTTCCAGCCCGACCACTACCGCGACCTGATCAGCATGGTCGAGACCGGCCTGGCGCAAACGCTCACCGAGGCCGGCGCGCTGCCCGCGCCGAGCATGGGGCGCGTGTCACGCCGGGTGCGCAGCTTTCCGATCAAGCCACGCATCAGCCTCGTGCCCGACGACAAGGCGCAGCGCTGGCTGCTCAGCATCTCGGCCAGCGATCGTGCGGGCCTGTTGTATTCGGTGGCGCGCGTGCTCGCGCGGCATCACCTGAACCTGCAGCTGGCGAAGGTGACGACCCTGGGCGAACGGGTGGAAGACACCTTCCTGATCAGCGGGCCGGAACTGCAAGGCCAGAAGACGCAGCTGGCCATCGAGACCGACCTGATGGAGGCACTGGCCTCCCAGTGAGGCCGCGGACTTGGCGGGTGCGGCTCAGCCGCAGTACGCGCCGAGGATGCGACCCGTGGGATCGACCTGCGCATTCAGGCGCGTCGCGTCCTGAGCCGGGTCGGCCGGTGCCGTGGCCGGTACGGTGCGGGCGGTTTTCGCGCCGGCGCGCTGGCGCATTTCTTCCAGCAAGGGGCGCGTCGCCTGCATACCGAGCGCAAAGCGCACTTCCGGCGCCTGGCAACTTTCGGGCGGGGGCGCGAAGCTCGGCGGCGCCGGCACTTCGGAGGTGAGCGGCCGGTCCTTGGGCGGGGCCTCGCAGCCCGCGAGCACCGCAGCCAGGGCCGCAGCCGTCAGAAGAAACCCGTGCCGGCCAAACGTCATGCGCATCTTGTCTTGCTCCTTGAAACCAGCCTGAAGCTTAGCCGCCCGCGGTGGCCCGCTCATGACCCCTTGCGCTGCAGCGGCGACAACAGCCCCAGGCGGATGCCCGTGATCACGGCCTCGGTGCGATTGTGCACACCCAGTGCCTGGAACAAGGTGCCGATGTACTCCTTCACCGTGTGCTCGGACAGGCCGAGCTCGCGCGCGATCGACTTGGTCGGCAGCCCGCGCGCCAGGCCGTGCAGCGTGTCGGCCTGGCGCGGGCTGAGTGTCGGCCTGGCGGTGCTCTTCGACCCCAGGTGCAGGATTTCCTGCGGCAGGTAGACCTCCCCCGCCAGCACGGTCTCGAAGGCCCGCTTCAGGAAGTCGGCCGGCATGCTCTTGGGCACGAAGCTCATGGCGCCCGCCTCCAGGCAGCCACGGATGATGTCGACATCGGTCGAGGCCGACACCACCACGGCCGCGATGTCGGGCGCGGCCGCCTTCAGGCGCACCAGCGCATCCAGGCCGTACTCGCCGCGCAGTTCGAGATCGAGCAGGCAGATCGCCAGGTCGGGATGGCGCAGCGCCAGGGCGCAGGCCTCGTCGACCGTGGCGGCTTCGAAGATTTCGGCACTGCGCTCCATGCTCTCCAGCAGCATGCGTAGGCCCGCGCGAAACAACGCGTGGTCGTCCAGCGTCATCACTTTCATGGCACACCCCCTTCGGCCTTTCTGGCCGATATGCACCCTCATTCTGACGCTGGCGCACACGGGTGCAGCCGCCGCGCGTCGGAACTAGATCACCCTCCATGCAAAAAACTACCAGCCCCTGCGAAGGAGGGGTTGGGTGCCTGGCGCGTTTCGAGGAAATTCAGAGCCGACCGCTGTTGTCGCCAAAGGGGGCCGACCATGAACGCCAGTTTTCAAGACCGACTGATCTCGCTTGTCGCGGGGTCGCAGCCCCAATGGAAATCCGAGCTCGCCCGACAGTGCGGCGTCAGCGCCCCCACCGTGATCCGCTGGCTCACCGACCGCCACAGCTGCGCAGGCACCTTGCACCTGCATGCGATCGCCGCGTACTTCGAGGTGCCGGCCCGGTGGCTGGCCACGGGCGACGGCCCGGAGCGGGTCCGCACGCGGCGCTCACATTGAAAGGGTTGTAAGCGGACCTCTGTGAACGGGCGCGCAAGCGGCAAGCCGGCCGCGCCCATGGCGTATGCTGAAAGGCCGCGCACGGCACCGTCGGCGCGCTCCCTTTCATCACCCGCGTTCGACATGAGCACCTCTTCCCATCCCCTCGCGGGCCAGCCGGCCCCGTCTGATCTGCTGGTGGACGTGCCGCGCCTCGTCTCGGCCTACTACACCGGCCGCCCCGATCCGGCCGTGCCCAGCCAGCGCGTGGCCTTCGGCACCTCGGGCCATCGCGGCTCCTCGTTCGACGATGCGTTCAACGAATGGCACGTGCTGGCGATCAGCCAGGCCATCTGCGACTACCGCAAGCAGCAAGGCATCGACGGCCCGCTGTTCCTGGGCATCGACACGCACGCGCTGTCCACGCCCGCCTTCGCGAGCGCGGTCGAGGTGCTGGCGGCCAACGGCGTCGAGCTGATGCTGTCGAAGGGCGACGAGTACACGCCCACGCCGGCCGTGTCCCACGCCATCCTGGTCTACAACCGCGGACGCACCAGCGGACTGGCCGACGGCATCGTGATCACGCCCTCGCACAACCCGCCCGAAAGCGGCGGCTTCAAATACAACCCGCCCAACGGCGGCCCCGCGGGCACCGACATCACCTCCGCCGTCGAAGCCGCCGCCAACAGGATGCTGGCGAACAAGCTCGATGGCGTGAAGCGCATGCCGCTGGCGCAAGCGCTGAAGGCGTCCACCACGCACCGCCACGACTACCTCAACACCTACGTCGAAGACCTGGCCCAGGTGCTCGACATGGACTCGATCCGCGGCGGCACCATCGACCTGGGCGTCGATCCGCTGGGCGGTGCCGGCGTGCACTACTGGCCGGCCATCGCCGCGCGCTACAAGCTCCAGCGCCTGAACGTGCTGAGCCAGGCGGTCGACCCGACCTTCCGCTTCATGTCGCTCGACTGGGACGGCCGCATCCGCATGGACCCGTCGTCGCCCGACGCGATGCACGGGCTGGTCGCGCTGAAAGACCGCTTCGGCATCGCCTTTGCCTGCGACACCGACCACGACCGCCACGGCGTGGTCACGCGCAGCGCGGGCTTAATGCAGCCGAACAACTACCTCGCGGTGATGGTCGACTACCTCTTCACGCACCGCCCGCACTGGCCGGCGCAGGCGGCCGTCGGCAAGACGGTGGTCAGCAGCCGCATGATCGACCGCGTGGCGGCGCGGCTGGGCCGCCCGCTGTACGAAGTGCCGGTGGGCTTCAAGTGGTTCGTCGACGGGCTGGTCGACGGCTCGCTGGGCTTCGGCGGCGAGGAAAGCGCGGGCGCCACCTTCCTGCGCCACGACGGCAGCGCCTGGACCACCGACAAGGACGGCATCGTGCCCGCCCTGCTCTCGGCCGAGATCGCCGCGCGCACCGGGCGCGACCCCGGCGAGCGCTTCACCGAGCTGACGCAGGCGCTGGGGCGCCCCGTGTCCGACCGCGTGGACGCGCCCGCCACGCCGGAGCAGAAAAAACGCCTGTCGGCCCTGTCGCCGCAGCAGATCACCTCGACCACGCTGGCGGGCGAGAAGGTCGAGAACGTGCTGAGCCACGCCCCGGGCAACGGCGCGGCCATCGGCGGCGTGAAGGTCGTCACCGAGAACGGCTGGTTCGCCGCACGACCGTCGGGCACGGAGAACATCTACAAGATCTACGGCGAGAGCTTCCTCGGCGACGACCACCTTGCGCGCATCCTCGGCGAGGCGCAGCAGGTGGTCGACAAGGCGCTGTCGGCGAGCTGACGCGAGGCAACAGCGCGTGGACACGCTGGTGCTGCGTCTGCAACCGGGCGACGACCTGCGCGCGGCGCTCGACGCCGTGCTGAAGCAAGCCGGCATCGGCGACGCGGCCTTCGTGGTCTCGGGCATCGGCAGCCTGCGCGGCGCGAGCATTCGTTTCGCGGGCGCCGAGACGGTGACGCGGATCGAAGGCGACCTTGAAATCCTCACGCTCGCCGGCACGCTGTCACCCGATGGCTCGCACCTGCATCTCAGCGTGTCGGACGGCGCGGGCCGGGTGTCGGGCGGCCATGCCGCGCCGGGCTGCGTGGTGCGCACCACGGCCGAGATCCTCGTCGCGGTGCTGCCCGCGTGGCGCTTCTCGCGCGAACCCGATGCGCAGACCGGCTACGCCGAGCTGGTGCCCAGGCGCCGCTCCAGCCAGACGCTGTAGCGCGACAGCCCGAAGCACAGCAGCCAGTAGACGGCCGCCACGAACAGGTAGCCCTCGAGGTAGAACGGCCGCCAGACCGGGTCGCCACCCAGCGCCAGCCCGAGTGCGCCGGTCAGCTCGAACAGCCCGACCACGGTGACCAGCGAGGTGTCCTTCAGCGTGCCGACCACGCTGTTGGTCAACGCGGGCACCACGAGGCGCAGCGCCTGCGGCAGCACGATGTCGCGCTGCACCGGCCAGCGGCCGAAGCCCAGCGCCATCGCCACCTCGGTCTGCCCGCGCGGCACGGCCTGCAGGCCGCCGCGGATGATCTCCGCAAGATAAGCAGCGACGAACAGCGTGAGGCCCATGAGCACGCGCACCAGCACATCGGGCTGCCAACCCGCGGGCCACAGCAGCGGCAGCAGGAACGAGGCCATGAACAGCACCGAGATCAGCGGCACGCCGCGCACCAGCTCGATGTAGCTCGCGCTCAGCGTGCGCACCACGGGCCATTCGGAGCGCCGCCCCATCGCGAGCAGCAGTGCCAACGGAAAGGCCAGCGCCAGCCCGACCACGGCCAGCCCGATGGTGAGCGGCAGGCCGCCCCAGCGACTGGTCGGCACGGTGCTGAGCCCGGCCACGCCGCCGTGCATCAGCCCGACGAACAATAGCAGTGCCACTCCCCACAACGGCGCCAGCCACCAGCGCCAGCTCCGCGGCCACGCGCTGAGCACGGTCACCGCGGACAGCACGACCACCGCGATGGCCGGACGCCACTGCTCTTCATACGGAAAGCGACCGAACAGCATCGGCCGCCACTTCTCGGCCACCACGCCCCAGCAGGCGCCGTGCTGCACCGCGCGGCAGGCCTCGGCGTCGGGGCGGAACACGGCGTGCACCACGCCCCATTCGAACGCGTGGAAGCCGGCCCAGGCCAGCAGGCCCAGCAGAAGCACCGTGGCCAGCGCGCGCAGCGGCGAACCCCACAGCTCGCTGCGCCATGCGATGGGGCCTTGCGCGACGTTTCTCATCGCCAGCCTCGCAGCGCGACGCGCGCGTTGTAGCGGTTCATGCCGAAGGAGATCACGAGCGACAGCAGCAGGTACACCGCCATGATGATCGCGATGCACTCGAAGGCGCGCCCGTTCGAGCCGATGGTCGTGTTGGCCACCGACACCAGCTCCGGATAGCCCACGGCCACGGCGAGCGACGAGTTCTTGGTGAGGCTCAGCAGCTGGTTGGTGAGCGAGGGCACGATCACGCGCAGCGCCTGCGGCAGGATCACGATGCGCAGCTGCTGCACCGACGACAGGCCCAGCGCCTGCCCCGCCAGCACCTGCCCCTGCGACACCGAGAGGATGCCCGCGCGTACGATCTCGGCGACGAAGGCCGCCGAGTACAGCGACAGCCCGGCGACGATGGTCACGTACTCCGGGCTCAGCGCGGCGCCGCCGCTCACGCCGAAGTCTCCGCGCTCGGGCCATTCGAAATGCGTGGGCCACCCACCGCCCTCGCCCGCCACGGGCCAGGGCACGCTGAGCCCGCCCTTGCTGAGCCACACGCCCGGCAGCAGGTGCACGGGCTCGGTCGGGTCGGGCAGCAGGTTGGCCATCGCGAACGCCAGCATCAGCAGCTGCACCAGCAGCGGCACGTTGCGCAGCAGCTCCACGTACGCGGTGCAGATGCCGCGCAGCAGCACGTGCGGCGCGAGTCGGCCGATGCCGATCAGCGTGCCGAGCACCACCGCGAAGATGGCCGCGGGCACGGCCGCGCGCACGGTGTTGATCAGGCCCGCGAGGAACGCGCGCCATGAAGGCTGGTTGGCGTCGAAGTCGAGCCAGCCCTCGCTGATCGAGAAGCCCGCAGGCTCGGTGAGAAAGTCGAAGCCCGAACGCACGCCGCGTGCGCGCAGCACCTCGAGCGCATGGTTCACCACCCAGAAGGCACCTGCCACGACGGCCAGCACCAGGAGGGCCTGCACGAGCCAGGCCAGCCAGGCGCCGCGGCGCGAGGCCTGCCGACTCATCGAACCGGTGGTGCGTAGATCAGGCCGCCCTTGCTCCACAGATTGTTGGAGCCGCGCGGCAGCTTGAGCACCGACTTCGGACCGACGTTGCGCTCGAACATCTCGCCGTAGTTGCCCACGGCCTTGATGGCGCGGTACGACCAGTCCTTGTCGAGACCCAGCAGCTTGCCGAGGTCTTCGCCGGCGCCGAGCAGGCGCTGCTGGGCCGGGTCCTTGCTCCCGGCCTTGAGCTGGTCGGCATTGGCCTGCGTGACGCCGAACTCTTCGGCCTCGATGAGCGCGTTGGGCACCCACTTGGCGATGGCGAACCACTCGTCGTCGCCGCGGCGCACCAGCGGCGCGAGCGGCTCCTTGGAGATCAGCTCGGGCAGGATGAGGTAGTCGTCGGGGTTGGGCGCTTCCTTGTTGCGCAGGCCGGCCAGCGCCGAGGCGTCGGTGGTGAAGGCCTGGCAGCGGCCCGAGAAGAAGGCCTTGAACGAGGCCTCGAAGCTCTCGAACACGACGGTCTTCACCGGGATGTTCTGCGCGCGGAAGTAGTCCGACACGTTCTTCTCGTTGGTGGTGCCCGACTGCGTGCAGATGGTGGCGTTCTTGAGCTGCTTGGCGCTCGTCACCTTGAGCTTCTTGGGCACCAGGAAGCCCTGGCCGTCGTAGTAGGTGATGGTGGTGAAGTTGAAGCCCAGCGACGCGTCGCGCGTGAGCGTCCAGGTGGTGTTGCGCGCGAGGATGTCGATCTCGCCGGCCTGCAGCGCCGAGAAGCGCTGCTGCGAATTCAGCGGCACGAAGTCGACCTTCTTGGGATCGCCCAGCACGGCCGCGGCGATGGCGCGGCAGGTGTCGACGTCCAGGCCCGACCAGTTGCCCTGCGTGTCGGGGGCCGAGAAACCGGCCACGCCGTTGGTCACGCCGCACTTGACGGTGCCGCGCTGCTTGACCGCGTCGAGCGTCTTGCCGGCAAAGGCCGGGGCCGCGGTGGCCAGCGCGAGAACGGAAGCGGCGGCGAGCAGTGCCGGGCGGAATCGGGTGCTTGTCTTCTTCATCATCATTGGTGTGTGCTCCTCAACAGTAGGCAAAAGGCAGTGTACGGGGCGATGCAGGCCGACGACAAAGAACCCTGCGTTGGATACATATGTCGATCCGCTCGCGGGCGATCGGTTGGCGGCGCGGCCAGTTTCACTACCATACGGCCCTTTCATCACTCCCGAACAGGAATCACACCATGGTCAAGTCCGACGACACCGGCAAGCTCATCCTGCGCGTTGCGCTGGGCATCCTCATCCTGCTGCATGGCATTGCGAAGGTCGGCAAGGGCGTCGACGGCATCGGCGGCATGCTCGCGTCGCACGGCGTGCCAGCGGTGCTGGCCTACCTGGTCTACGTGGGCGAGATCCTGGCGCCGGTGCTGCTGATCGTCGGCCTGTTCACGCGGCCCGCCGCGCTGGTCGTGGCCATCAACATGGTGGTGGCAATCTGGCTGGCCCACCGCAAGGACCTCGGCGCGCTGAACGGGCAAGGCGGCTGGGCGCTGGAACTGCAGGGCATGTTCCTGTTCGCGGCGATCTCGCTCGCGCTCACGGGCGGCGGCCGCTTCGGGCTCAACAACAAGTAAGCGAAGAGGCGACTGGCGAATCAGTCGTCGTCGGCCGCATCGAGGCCTGGGAACAGGACCTCGGTGTAGCCGAAGCGCGAGAAATCGCGCACCCGCATCGGGTACAGCTTGCCGAACAGGTGATCGACCTCGTGCTGCACCACGCGCGCATGGAAGCCGTCGGCGGTGCGGTCGATCGGGTCGCCGTACAGGTCGAAGCCCGTGTAGCGGATGTGGGCGAAGCGCGGCACCACGCCGCGCAGGCCGGGCACCGACAGACAGCCTTCCCAGCCCTCTTCCTCTTCATCGCCCAGCGGCGTGATGACGGGGTTGAGCAGCACGGTGCGCGGCACCGGCGGCGCGTCGGGGTAACGGGGATTGACGGCGTCGGTGCCGAAAATCACCAGTTGCAGGTCGACGCCAATCTGCGGCGCCGCGAGGCCGGCGCCATTGACCGCCTGCATGGTCTCGAACATGTCGCGCACCAGCAGGTGCAGTTCGTCGGTGTCGAAAGCGGCGACCGGCTGCGCGGTGCGCAGCAGCCGGGGGTCGCCCATCTTGAGGATTTTGCGGAAGGCCATGGAAGGATTATGGCCAGCGCGCCGCGCCCTCGCAGGGGGCGCTTGCTCAGGGCTTGTCGGCCAGCGCCGGCGCATCACGCCACGGCACACCCGGCGGCGGGCGCATCGCATTGCTCGGGTAGTTGGGCGACACACCCGGATGCGCAGGCGAGACAGCCGGTGGACGCTGCCAACCTGGTGGACGCCCGGCCGGATAGGTCGGCCGCACGGCTGGGTAGCTGGGACGCACCGCGGGATAACCGGGACGGCCATAGTAAGGACGGCGGTCGTAGTACGGGCGACGGTTGTCGTAGTAGCCGCCACCCTGGATGTAGACCGGCGCCGGCACTACCACGGGACCCGGGTCGGAGTAGTACGGTTCGGAATAGCCGCCGGAGTAGTACGGATCGCCAGGGACGGCCACGCAGCCGCTCAGCAGCGCGATGCCGCCGAGTGCGAGGCTGGTAGCGAGAACACGAATTTTTTGCATGAGGGACTCCTTGTCGGCCTTCTGTAGTCGTTCAACGCCCGCTTGTAGACCCTGTTGACTGCGCTGGTGTGAAGTCGCGTAACGGCCGGTAAAGGCCTGGATCCCGGGCGCCGGGCGACTCAGGCGTCGGGTGCCGGCGGAACACCGCTGGCGAGGATCTCCAGCATACGCGCCTCGTCGATCACCGTGACGCCGAGGTCGCGCGCCTTGTCCAGCTTGCTGCCGGCCTCGTCCCCGGCCACGAGGTAGTGGGTCTTCTTGCTGACGGAGCCGGCCACCTTGGCGCCGGCTGCCTCCAATTTATCCTTCGCTTCGTCGCGGCCCAGCGTAGGAAGGGTACCGGTGATCACGAAGGTCAGTCCCGCCAAAGGCTTGGGGGCGCGGGCCTCGGGCTCGAACTCGTCCCAGGTCAGGCCGCAGGCGCGCAGCTGCTCGACCACTTCGCGGTTGTGCGGCTGGTCGAAGAAGGTGCGCAGGCTCTGCGCCACCACCGGGCCGACGTCGTTGACCTCGAGCAGCTGCTCCTCGGTCGCGTCCATGATGGCGTCGAGCTTGCCGAAATGCTTGGCGAGGTCTTTCGCCGTGCTCTCGCCGACGTGGCGGATGCCCAGGCCGAACAAAAAGCGCGGCAGCGTGGTCTTCTTCGAGGCCTCAAGCGCATCGACGAGGTTCTGGGCCGACTTCTCTGCCATGCGGTCCAGGCCCGCCAGCGTGACGAAACCGAGCTTGTAGAGGTCGGGCAAGGTGCGGATCAGGTTGGCATCGACCAGCTGTTCGACCAGCTTGTCGCCCAGCCCGTCGACGTCGACCGCGCGACGTGCCGCGAAATGCAGGATGGCCTCCTTGCGCTGCGCCGCGCAGAACAGGCCGCCGGTGCAGCGGTAGTCGACCTCGCCCTCCTCCCGCACCGCCTCGGAATCGCACACGGGGCACTTGTGCGGCATGGTGAAGACCGCGCCGCGCTGGTCGTCCGGCTTGGCCAGGCTGCCGGGCGCCACGCCCACCACTTCGGGAATCACGTCGCCGGCGCGCCGCACGATCACCGTGTCGCCCACGCGCACATCCTTGCGGCGGGCTTCGTCTTCGTTGTGCAACGTGGCGTTGGTCACGGTCACGCCGCCGACGAACACCGGCGCCAGCTTGGCGACCGGCGTGAGCTTGCCGGTGCGGCCCACCTGGATCTCGATGCCGACCACCTCGGTCAGCTGCTCCTGCGCCGGGTACTTGTGGGCCACGGCCCAGCGCGGTTCGCGCGAAACAAAGCCCAGCTGGCGCTGCAGCTCCAGGCTGTCGACCTTGTAGACCACGCCGTCGATGTCGTACGGCAGCGCATCGCGCTGGCGGCCGATGGTTTCGTGGAACGCTATCAGTTCAATAGCGCCGGTCGCCCGCGCGGTCTGCGTGGCCACCGGAAAGCCCCAGGCGTGGAACTGCTGCAGCCAGTCGAACTGGGTCGCGATGTCGGGGCCGCCTTCGGTCGCGGGCGAAACCTCGCCCAGGCCGTAGGCAAAGAAGCTCAGCGGGCGCTCTGCCGCGATCGCCGGGTCGTGCTGGCGCACCGCGCCGGCCGCCGCGTTGCGCGGGTTGACGAACACCTTCTCGTTCTTCTGCCCGGCGGCGATCTTCTGGCGCTGGCGCTCGTTGAGGGCATCGAAATCGGCGCGCTTCATGTAGACCTCGCCACGCACCTCGACCACGGGCGGGGCGGCGCCCTTGAGCTTGAGCGGAATCTCGCGCACGGTGCGGATGTTCTGCGTGACGTCCTCGCCCACCTCGCCGTCGCCGCGCGTGGCGGCCTGCACCAGCACGCCGTGCTCGTAGCGCAGGCTCATGGCCAGCCCGTCGAACTTGAGTTCGCAGACATAGCCGATCTGCGGCGCGTCTTCGGCCAGGCCCAGTTCGCGGCGCACCCGCGCATCGAAGGCGCTGGCGCCGGCGGGCGTGATGTCGGTCTCGGTGCGGATCGACAGCATCGGCACCCGGTGGCGCACCTTGGCCAGGCTGTCGAGCACCGTGCCGCCCACGCGCTGCGTCGGCGAATCGGGCGTGCGCAGTTCGGGAAACTCGGTCTCCAGCACCTGCAGGCGCTGGAACATCTTGTCGTACTCGGCGTCGGGCAGCTCGGGGGCGTCGAGCACGTAGTACAGATGGGCGTGGCGATGCAGCTGCTCGCTCAGTGCGGCGGCTTCGCGTGCCGCTTCGTCGCGCGTTGTCATGGGGTGTCCCTCGGGAAAAAGACGGGTCAGCTGAAGAGGCGTCGCGCCAGCGGCGAACCCGCGGCGAGGTCGCGTGCGTCGAGCGTGTCGTACAGCTGCTCGAGGTCGGTGCCGATCACGTCCATGGTTTCGTCGCGCAGCAACTGGCCGTCGCTGTCGGTCACCACGCCGTCCATCTCGCGGGCGAGCGTGGCGGCGGCTTCGCGCATGCGTCGGAACGGCTCTTCGCCGCGATCGACCTGCGGCACGTCCAGGCTCAGGCTGAGCTCGCGAATCGCCGATTGCGCCGGATCGTCGGCCAGCGCGGCCTGGGTGTCGAACGAGAGCCCGAGGATCGGCGGCAGGCCGGCCTCGCTGGTCGGCAGCACCATGCGGCCCGGAATGATCCCGGCCACGAAGCCCAGCCGCGCGGCGTTCTGCTGCACGTAGCCCGGACTCCAGGCGGCGTGCAGCGCGCGCAGCACGAAGCCCAGTTGCGCGTCGTGCGCGCTGGCGAACTGGTCGAGCTCGCGGGCGCGCGCCACTTCGTCGAGCATCTCGGGAAACTCGGGCGCGCCGTTCACGGCGTCGGCAAAGGCCTGCGCCTTGACCACGAACTCGGAGTACTCGATCTCGTTGAGCGCCCCGGTGCGGTTGGCCAGCTGCACGCCGACCTGGAACGCGCGGTAGCGCTGCCCGGGCGCCGGCGGCTCCCATTGGCTGGTGAGGTCGTTCAGGCCTTCGATGGCCACCGGCTTGCTGCCGGCGCGGCGCGTCGACGGCATGGACGCGAGCGCGGCATCGCCCGAGGCCAGGCCTTCGAGCGAAATGGGCGCGATCACGTCGATCAGCGGATCGAGCCCGCCACGGCGCTCGCCGGTGGGCACGGGCACGCCGCTGGGCGCGGGCAGATCGGGGTCGAACAGCGGCTCGTGGCGGTCGCTGCCGGCCACCTGGCTCGGGTCGGCATGGAGCATCGGCTCCACGCCGCCGTCGCTGCCGCCGGCCAGCGCGCGCTCGGCTTCGGCCAGGGCGACATCGACCGCATCGGGCTGGCGCGGCGCATTGCGGCGCGACATCAGGGTGTTGTAGGCCACGACGGCCGCGAGAACGAGGCCGCCGAGGATCGCCAGGGCGAGGGTGAGATTGCTCATGCGCGCGCCTGCCTTATGCCGCTTCGACCATCGAGACCGCCGACTCCATGTCGACCGCAACGATGCGCGACACGCCCTGCTCCTGCATGGTCACGCCGATCAGCTGTTCGGCCATTTCCATGGCGATCTTGTTGTGGCTGATGAAAAGGAACTGGGTTTCACGGCTCATGGCGGAGACGAGTTTGGCATAGCGTTCGGTGTTGGCGTCATCCAGCGGCGCGTCCACTTCGTCCAGCAGACAGAAAGGCGCCGGGTTCAGCTGGAAGATGGCGAACACGAGCGCAATGGCCGTGAGCGCCTTCTCACCGCCCGAGAGCAGGTGGATGGTCTGGTTCTTCTTGCCGGGCGGCTGGGCCATGACCTGCACGCCGGAATCGAGGATTTCGTCGCCCGTCATCATCAGCTTGGCGTTGCCGCCGCCGAACAGCTCCGGGAACATGCGGCTGAAGTGCTCGTTGACGATCTTGAAGGTGCCGCCGAGCAGGTCGCGCGTTTCGGCGTCGATCTTGCGGATGGCGTCTTCGAGCGTGCCGATGGCTTCGTTCAGGTCGGCCGACTGGGCGTCCAGGAAGATCTTGCGCTCGCTCGCAATCGCGAGTTCGTCGAGCGCGGCGAGGTTGACGGCGCCGAGCGCGACCACTTCGCGGTTCAGGCGGTCGATTTCGCTTTGCAGGCCGGTCAGGCGCACCTTCTCGGTCTCGATCGATTGCGCGACCGCCTCGAGGTCGGCACCGGCGTCATCCAGCAGCTGCTGGTACTGCTCGACGCCCAGGCGCGCGGCCTGCTCCTTGAGCTGGAACTCGGTGATGCGCTGGCGCAGCGGATCGAGTTCGCGCTCCAGTTGCAAACGACGCTCGTCGCTGGCGCGCAGCTTGAGCGTGAGGTCGTCGTACTGGCTGCGGGCCGCGCCCAGGGCGGTCTCTCGCTCCAGCTTGAGCGACAGTGCGTCCTGCAGGCCGGCTTGCGCGGCAGCATCCGACAGGCGGCTCAGCTCGGCGCGGGCGCGCTCGTCTTCGTCGGTCAGCGCCACGGTCTGCTGCGAAGCGGTTTCGATGCTGCGGTTCAGTTCGCCGCGGCGCGCTTCGAGCGTGCGCTGCGAAAAGGTGGCTTCCTGCGCCTGTCGTTCGAGGCTGCGGTGCTGTTCGCGGCTGGCCGTGAGCGCGCGGCCGGCTTCGATCACGCGCTCGTCGAGCTGCGCATGGCGCTCCTGGCTGTCGGCCAGCTGCATGTCGAGCTCTTCGAAGCGGCCTTCGGCGGCGATGCGCTTTTCTTGCAGTTCCTCGAGCTGGGCATCGACCTCGCCGAGGTCGGCGGCCAGCTGCTGGCTGCGCGCGCGGGTCTGTTCGGCGAGCTGCGTCATGCGCAGCGTCTCGACCTGCAGCTCATGGGCGCGCGACTGCGTTTCGGCGGCTTCGCGGCGGGCCGTGACGAGGCGCTGCGCGGCATCGCCGTAGGCGGCTTCGGCGCGGACCAGCGCGGTGCGCGCCTCTTCGTTGATGAGCGTCTGGGCCTTGAGCTGGCGCTCGAGGTTTTCCATTTCCTGCTGGCGGGCCAGGAGGCCGGCCTGCTCGGAATCGGGCGCGTAGAAGTTCACGCTGTGCGACGACACGGCATGGCCGCTGCGCACGTAGATCACCTCGCCGGGCTGCAGCGTGGCGCGCTGGGCCAGCGCCTCTTCGAAAGTCTCGGCCGTGAAGCAGCCGTGCAGCCAGTCGTTCAGCAGCGCCTGCTGGCCGGCGTCGTTCAGGCGCAGCAGACTCGACAGCTTGGGCAGCGCGCCGGCGCCCTGCGGCACGCCAGCGGCGGGCGGGCTGTAGAAGGCCAGCTTGGCGGGCGGTGCGTCGTTGCCGAAGGCACGCACCATGTCGAGCCGGCTGACTTCGAGCGCGCCGAGGCGCTCGCGCAGTGCGGATTCGAGCGCGTTCTCCCAGCCCTGCTCGATGTGGATGCGGCTCCACAGGCCCTGCAGGCCGTCGAGGCCGTGCTTGGCGAGCCAGGGGGCGAGCTTGCCGTCGGTCTTGACCTTCTCCTGCAGCGCACGCAGCGCTTCGAGGCGGGCCGAGTACTCGGCATGTCGGGCACCCTCGGTGTTGACGGCCTGCTGCTTGGCGCGGCGGTCTTCGTCAAGCTGTGGCACGGCCTCCTGCAGTTCCTGCAGGCGGGCGTCGGATTCGCTGGCGGTTTCCTGCGCCGCGGCCAGCTGCTCCTGCATCTCGGTCAGCCGGTCTTCGTCGGGCGCGGCCAGTGCGTTCTGATCGGCGCGCAGGCGTTCGCTGCGCAGCGTGAGCTGGCGGCTCTGGTCTTCGATGTTGCGCTGGTCGGCGGCCAGCACCTGGATCTGCTGCTGCACCTGCGACACCGTCGCGCGCTGGGTGTTGGCTTCGTTCTGCGCACGCTGCACGGCCTCTTCGAGGTCCGGCAGGCGCGCGTCGTGCTCTTCGAGCTGCGCGGCCAGCAGAATGGCCTGCTCTTCGGCATCGACTCCGGCACCGGCCAACGTCTCGATCTCAGCTTCGGCCTCTTCGCGGCGACGGCCCCACTGGCCCATCTGTTCGCGCAACTGCACGAGGCGTTGCTCGACGCGCTGGCGGCCTTCGACCACGAAGCGGATCTCGCCTTCGAGCCGGCCGACTTCGGCGCTGGCTTCGTACAGCTTGCCTTGTGCCTGGTTCACCAGGTCGCCAGCGCCGTAGTGGGCCTGGCGCACGGTTTCGAGTTCGGACTCGATGCGGCGCAGGTCGGCGGTGCGCGATTCGAGGTCGTTGATGGCCTTTTCCGAATCGGCCTTGATCTTGGCCTGGTCGGCATCGCTTTCGCCGCGCTTGAGGAACCACAGCTGGTGCTGCTTCTTCGTGGCGTCGCCCTGCAGCGCGTTGTAGCGCGCCGCCACCTCGGCCTGCTTCTCGAGCTTCTCGAGGTTGGCGTTGAGTTCGCGCAGGATGTCTTCGACGCGCGTGAGGTTCTCGCGCGTGTCGCCCAGGCGGTTCTCGGTTTCGCGGCGGCGCTCCTTGTACTTGGAGACACCGGCAGCTTCTTCGAGGAACAGGCGCAGTTCTTCGGGCTTGGATTCGATGATCCGGCTGATCGTGCCCTGGCCGATGATGGCGTAGGCGCGCGGGCCCAGGCCGGTGCCCAGGAACACGTCCTGCACGTCGCGGCGGCGCACCGGCTGGTTGTTGATGTAGTAGCTGCTGGTGCCGTCGCGCGTGAGCACGCGACGCACGGCGATTTCGGTGAACTGGTTCCACTGGCCGCCGGCGCGGTGGTCGGCGTTGTCGAACACCAGTTCGACGCTCGAACGGCTGGCCTGCTTGCGGGTGGTCGTGCCGTTGAAGATCACGTCCTGCATCGACTCGCCGCGCAGTTCCGACGCACGCGACTCGCCGAGCACCCAGCGCACGGCATCCATGATGTTCGACTTGCCGCAGCCGTTCGGCCCCACCACCCCGACCAGTTGGCCCGGCAGCAGGAAGTTGGTGGGTTCGGCGAACGACTTGAAGCCCGAGAGCTTGATGGAGTTAAGACGCACGACTTGTCGCCCTGCCTTGGCATAGCGCCAAGGTATTGATTTGTAAGGAAAATTGCACGGGCCCGCAGCTTGAAGCGGGCCGCCGCCCCAGCCGTGGATGATAACGTCAGGGCATGAGCGATTCCCTGGCTTCTCCCCTCGCGGCGCGACGCACCTGCCTGTTGGCGGGCACCGCGGCCGCCCTGCTCGCGCCGCTGGCGCTGACGGGCTGTTCCTCCTTCCGTTCCACCGAGCGCGCCGAGCCCTACGGCAACCAGGAATGGCTGCAATCGGGCACCAACCGCATCGCCAACCTGTCGCTGCGCGACAACCTGCAATCGGTGCGCCGCGTGCAGACCACCTTGTACCGGCGCAACCCGCGCGAATGGCGCAAGTCGGCTGCCAGCATGGAAGAAGCCACGCAGCGCACCTGGGACGCGGTCCTGCAGGGCACGCCGCTGCCCGAGTTGCGCGGCGCCACCGGCATCGACGCCATCCGCCTGGCCTTCGAAACCGGTCCGCAGGCCTACCAGGGCGACCGCGTGGCGGCGCTGGTCGTCGGGTGGGCCTCGATGCTCAAGCAGGCCAACGGCAACACCTGGGACCAGACCATGATCGACGGGGTCGACGCCGAGAACAGCTACCGCACGGCGCGCAACTTCGAGATTTCGCTCTGGCTCATTTCTTCCAAGACCGGTCCCGACGGCCAGCCGCTGCTGCTGGCCACCGAGATCAGCGAGCGCGGGCGCAACCTCGTGGCCGACCGCGAGCTGTCGAAGGTGGTGGCACGGCTCGACCTGCTGGCCGCGCAGGCCGACGAGAAGTACCGCCGGGCGGCCCTCGACTTCGGCCAGAACTGGGTGATGGGCGTGGTCATGCCGCTCTTCACGCTGATACCCAAGTAGGTTCTTCGCATCGGAAATATGGTTCCCAAATAGGCATTTGCGGTAATATCTTTCCGTGGACAAGCAGGAACTCATCACCGCCCTCACGGCGCGTCGCGGGGCCACCGGCCTCACGAACGCCGAGATCGCCCTGCGTTCGGGGCTCACCGAGCGCTCGGTGCGCAATGCCCTGAGCCTGAAGGGCAATCCGCAGCTGTCGTCGCTGCTTGCGCTGGTCGATGCGCTGGGGCTCGAACTGCAGCTCGCGCCCAAGGGCTTCGGCGAAGGCACGGCCGTCGATCCCGGCTACCGCCCGGTCGCCACGCGCGTCGGCCGGGCGCTGGCCGAAGCGCCTGCCGCGCCGCCCTACGTGCGGGGCCGCCGCTCGCCGCCATGAACGTCAAGATCCTCGAGATTTCGCTCGGCGCGCACCGCCTCGGCAAGCTGTTCCAGTACGCAGACCTGTGCCGTTTCGTGGCGGAACCCGAACTGATCGCCAACCCGCCGCCCGGCGTGCTTTCGCTGTCGATGGTCGCGAGCGACCCGACGGCCCAGGCCGCGTTGTGGAGCGACGTGAAGAACCCGCTGTTCAACGCCCAGGGCGGCCAGTTGCCTGGCTTCTTCCAGAACCTGCTGCCTGAAGGCGTGCTGCGCAGCCACATCGCGCAGTTGCGCGGTTGCCGCGAGAACGACCACTTCGAATTGCTGGCGGCCTGCGGCGGCGACCTGCCCGGCGCCGTGGCCGCGCGCCCGGTGTCGGTGGACCGCGGCACGCTGCAACGGCTCATCACGCAGGACCAGGACGCGCTCGAGATGTCGGTGGTCGAGCTGCCGATGCCGCAGGGCATCTCGGTCTCGGGCGTGCAGCCCAAGCTGGGCCTGCGCCGCCAGGGCGGGCGCTACGTGGCGCGCGTGCGCGCCGGCGCCAGCACGCGCGTGATAGCCAAGCTGCCGGTGGCCGGCCGGCCGCACATGCCGCAACTCGAGATGCTTTCGCTGCAGATGGCCGGCGTGGCGGGCGTCGAGGTGTGCCACGCCGAACTCGCACCGCTGTCGGCCATTGCGGCGGAGCACAGCTATGCGCTGCCGGACGAGCCCGAGTTCCTGGCCGTCACGCGCTTCGACCGCGATGGCGCGCGCCGCATCCACTTCGAAGATTTCGCGCAGGTGCTCGCGGTCGACCCGATGCACAAGTACAGCGGGAGCTACCTCGACATGGCGCTCGCGATGCGCGCCTTTCCGTCGCTGGGCGAAGACGCCGTGCTCGAACTGGTGCGCCGGCTCGTGGTCAACGACCTGCTGGGCAACCCGGATGCCCACCTGAAGAACTTCGGCGTGCTGTACCCCGACGGCATCGCACCACGGTTGGCGCCGGCCTATGACATCGTGGCCTATGCGGCGCTGCAGGGCGTCGAGGGCCATGCACTGCCTCTGCTGCCGGCCCCAGTGAGCGCCACCGCGGCCCGTCGCACCGCGATGTTTACGCCGGCCAATGTGCGCGCGTTCTGTTTCTCGGCTGGCTTGCACGAGCCGCGCATGCGACGCGTGGTGGCCGACACGGCCCGCCTCGCGCGCGACCAGTGGCCCGCGATGATCGACGCGTCGGCACTGCCGGCCCCGTGGAAGAAACGGCTGCAGCAGCGCCTGCAGGCACATCCCTTGCTGCAGGGCATGAGCAAGCGGGGTCGCTAGCCACAGTGGTGCGACAGGCGACCCCTAGAATGAATCCGCCCTCCTCCACCCCTCAACCCATTCGAGGCAGCAACCACTCATGAGCTCCATCAACTTCATCGGCGGCGAAAAAGGCGGTGTCGGCAAATCGGTCACGGCCCGCGTGCTGGCCCAGTACTTCATCGATCGCAGCCGACCTTTCACCGGCTTCGACACCGACCGTTCGCACAGCTCCTTCACGCGCTTCTACGAGGGCTTTGCCTCGCCCGTGGTGGTCGACAGCTTCGAAGGCCTGGACACAGTGGTGAACGGCTTCGAGACCAACCCGAAGCAGAGCGTGATCGTCGACCTTGCAGCGCAAACGCTGGCGCCGCTGTCGCGCTGGATCAAGGAATCCGACCTGTTCGATGTGTTCGAGGAGATCGACGTCACGGTCAACTTCTGGCACGTGCTGGACGACGGCAAGGACTCCACCGACCTGCTCGGCACGCTGATCGACACCTTCGGCAACCGGCCCAACTACATCGTGGTGCAGAACTACGGGCGCGGCAGCGACTTCGGAATGCTGCTGGCGTCGCAATCGCTGTCGAAGGCCAATGCGAATGGCGCGCGCGTGATTGCCTTGCCGCGCCTGCATGAGGCCAGCATGCGCAAGATCGATGCGCAGAACACGAGTTTCTGGAAGGCGGTGAACGACCGCGAAGGGCCACATGCGCTTGGATTGCTGGAACGGCAGCGCGTGAAGTCTTGGCTGGCTACGGCTTACGCTGCGTTCGATACGCTGCCTCTCTAGGCCTTTTGGGAGCGCCCGACAGGCGGTACGGCGTGGTCGGCCCCACTGTACCGGCCGCTTCGCGGCTCCCCTGCGGTGCTCGCGTTTCGCGGGGTCTCGCAGAACTCGCTCCACTGCGTTGCGCTCAAACAGCTGCGAGCCCTGATCCGCGAAACGCTGCGCTCCTCGGCGGCACAGAGGGGCCGCCCACCCCGCACCGCCAGCCTGGCTCAGGGGTGAAGTGGATGCCGCGCCCTTCGCAGGGAAGAACGAGCCGGCAGGGTCTCAGATCATTCCGCCGTTGATCGAGATCACCTGACCCGTGATGTACGCGGCTTCATCGCCTGCCAGGAACGCCGCCAGCGCCGCCACTTCCTGCGGCGTTCCGGCGCGCTTCACGGGCACCATCTGGTTGATGAGCGCGGGGTCGAACACCGCATCGGCCATCGGCGACGCGATGATCCCCGGCGCGATCGCATTCACGGTCACGCCGCGCGACGCCACTTCGAGCGACAGCGCCTTGGTCGCGCTGTTCAGCGCGCCCTTGGCCGCAGCGTAGTTCACCTGCCCCTTGTTCCCCGCAATGGCGGCGACGGACGAGATGTTCAGCACGCGACCCCAGCGGGTGCGCATCATCGGCAGCAGCAGCGGCTGGGTCACGCGGAAGAAGCCGTTGAGCGACACGTCGATCACCTTGTGCCATTGCTCCGCGCGCATGCCGGGCAGCACGGCGTCGTCGTGCACGCCGGCGTTGTTGACGAGGATCTGCACCGCGCCGCCTTCGAGGATGCGTGCGCAGCCGGCTGCGCAGGCCTCGTCGCTGCGCAGGTCGAACACGTGGCATTCCGCCTTGCCGCCGGCGGCGGTGATCGATGCGGCCAGTTGCTCGATCGCCTCGGGCCGCGAGTTGGCATGCAGCAGCACGGTGGCACCGTCGCGTGCAAAGCGCTCCGCCATGGCCGCGCCGAGCGCGCCGCTGGCGCCGGTGATCAGTGTGCGTTTTCCTTCGAAACTCATGACGGTGTGCTTCCCATGTCCGCCAGCGGCGTATTCAAGACCACCACGGCCCGGCCTTCGGCCAGCAGGCGGCCGTCGTCGGCCGCCACCGTGAATTCATACAAGACCTGCCGGTCGTCGCCGGACAGGCGCTTCGCGCGCACCTGCAACGCCCCGGCGATGTCGTCCAGCCGCGCCACCCCCAGCTTCACGTTGCGCGCACTGGCCAGGAAGCCGGCCGACGGCGTGCTGCCCTCGGCGGCCAGCAGGCCGCCGTGCAGCGCCATGGCCTGCGCCGCGTATTCGATGGCGTTCGGCGCGAGCAGGCCGCTTTCGGTGCGCAGCGGGTTGTCCGCCTGGCTGTGCGTCGTGGTGCTGCAATGGATCGATTCGGCGTCCCAGCCCTCGAGGCGTTCCAGCAGGCACATGCTGCCGCTGTGCGGAATGCGCGCGGCAATGCCCGCGCGGTCGAGCGTCTGCGGTGCCGTCAAGCGGCAGTCTCCAGGTCGGCCACCAGCAGCACGTTGGCAAACGGCGTGCCTTCGCTCATCGGCATGCTTTGCACGCGGAAACCCAGGCGCTGCAGCAGCGCAGTCCATTCAGTCAGTGGCCGGCCCCAGGTCGGCGAGACCTTGTGGCCGCGAATACGCGTCACGGTGCGATCGACCCACTGGCTGATCGCGAAACCGCGCGTGCTCGACGCGTCGCCCACGCGCAGCAGCAGGCGCGCCTTCGGGTTGCCGCCACGGCGCAGCGCGTCGCGCACGCGGGTCAAAACACCCTCTTGCGCGGCGAGGTCCACGTAGTGCAGCACGTCGAGGATCACGACCAGGTCGCAGTCGGGCAAGGCGGCCGAGCACATGTCGGCGCACACCAGCCGCGGCGTCGGCTTCAGGTGGCCGACCGATGCCTCGGCGCGCGCCACGTCCTTGGGCATCAGCTCGATGCCCGTGTAGTCCGCGGCGGCCGGCGTGGCGGCCCATGAGGCCGGCCAGCGTCCTTGCTGCTGCATCGTGCTCATCGAGGCCAGCAGGCTCACGAAGAGGCCCTGCCCGCAGCCGATGTCGACCACGCGCCGGTGCTGCGCGTCGATCAGGCCGCGTTCGAGCAGCCCGCGGAACACCGGGTCGCGTCCGAGCTTGCCGCGCGCGAACTGCCAGGCGAAGGTGCCGCCCTTCTTGTAGGGGACGGTCGCGGCTTCGTGCAGCTCGCGCCAGGCTTGGTCGGTGGTCATCGTCGATGGCATCACGGCGCTCATGCGGTCTTCAATCCTTCAGGCAGGGTCACGGCGCGCAATCCATCGGTGCGCAGGCGTTGGAGCAACAAGGGCAGGACTTCCAGCAAGACGGGTTGCCCCGCCGCGGTGCGCGCGGCATTGCCGTCGTGCAGCAGCAGGATGTCGCGCGCCTGCAGATGGCGGGCGAGGCGCGCCATCACCTTGGCGGCGTCGCCTTCGCGGGTGTCGAAACCGCGCCGCGTCCAGCTCACGAGCGAGAGGCCGAGGCGGTGCAGCACGGGTTCGAGGAAAGGGTTGCGCAGGCCGGCGGGCGCGCGGAAACAGGTCGGGCGCTGGCCGGTCACGTCGGTCAGGATGTCCTGCGCGCGCGCGATCTCTGCCGCGAAGCCGCGCGGGCCGAGGAAGGAGAAGTTGTGCCGATGTCGCGCCGTGTGGTTCTGGATGCTGTGGCCGCGCGCGACGATCTCGCGCGCCAGCGCGGGATGCGCCAGCACGCGCTCGGCGATACAGAAGAAGGTGGCGCGCTGGCCGTGGGCGTCCAGCAGGTCGAGCACGCGGGGCGTGACCTCGGGCTCGGGCCCGTCGTCGATGGTGATCGCCACCTCGCGACGCGCAGCGGCGGCTTCAGGCAGGCGCGTGACGTTCGGGCCGAGCAGGTTGCTGCGCGGCGTGAGCCCGGCGCCGGTGATCAGCGCATGGTTCAGCACCACAGCGCCAAGCGCCCAGGGCCATGCGCCCGGCACCAGCACGCCCGCGCCCAACGCGGCCACATGCACGGCCGCGCTGGCGCGCATGGCCGGCGGCCAGGGCCAGGATTCGGAGGCGGCAGAACGGGTGGAAGGGGCGGAAGGCGACGACATGGTGGGCCCGGATTTTCCCATCAGCGCGGACGCTGTGGGCTCGGGCCCTTCCCGGGCGCCACGTTGCGCGCGAACGCGGCCGACAGCAGCAGCGCCAGCAAGGCACCCGGCGCGACCACGCGGCCGATCGACGACAGCGCCGGAATGTCCGAGATCGCGATCAGCCCGAATGACACCACCGTCGTGAGGTTGGCCAGCATCAGCGAGGCCAGCGTGTCTTCGTCGGCGCGCCCGGTCGTGCGCAGCTGGTCGAAGAAGAGCGCGTAGTTCGATCCCACGGCGACGATCAGCAGCAGCCCCACGAGGTGCAGGATGCCGAGCGCCGCCTGCGCCAGCGCCATACCACCCAGCGTGAGCACCACCGCGAACAGCAGCGGCTGGCACACGGCCAGCAGCCGGCGCCACGAGCGCAGGTACACGCCCAGCAACACCACCACCGCCAGCGCGCCCAGCAGCACCTGCACGAAGGCCTCGTGCAGGTAGCGCTGGTAGAGGCCGCCGAGTTCGCGACCGACGTCCACCACCTGCACTTCGGGCAGACCGGCCAGCGCCTCCTCGAGGCGCGCCTGTTCGAAGCCCGGGCCGGGATGCAGCACGACCAGTGTGGACCAGCCACCACCCGGTCGCTCGTACATCAGCGTGTTGACCACCGAGCCCAGCGGGCCGCCCATGAGGTCGGCGCGCTGCACGGGCGCTTGCTTGCGCGCGGCCTCCACGTCGGCCACGAAGGGACCGAGGCGCGAGGCCGGCAGCGGCAGGCCCTTGGTCGCCTCGGCCAGGTTGGCGCGCAGCGTGTCGGCGTCGGGCAGGCTGGCCTGGCGCGCCGTTTGCGCGGCCACGCTGGGCAGCACGCGGGTCACGGCTTCGTAGCCGCTGAGCTCGCCCTTGTCGACCAACGCATCGAGACGCGCGGCCGCGGCCTCGGTGTGGCGCAGTGCGGCCTGTTCGTCGTCGCCGAAGGCCACCACGAGCACGCCGCCGTCGCTGGCGCCGATGTCCTTGCGCAGCATCTCGTCGAGCTGCTGGGCCGAGCGCGGCACGGGGCTCATCGCGCTCAGGTCAGCGCGCCACAGGTGGCCGCCCTGCCACAGCACCAGCGCGAGCGCCGCCACGCCGAGCGCCGCCAGCGGCCAGCGCAGGCGCGGCAGGCCGCGCACCAGCAGGCCGGCCAAGCGCGCCATGTGCCGGCGCATGCCCATGCCGGTCGCGCCATCGGGTGCCAGCACGGGCAGCACGTAGCGCGTGGCGAGCGCGGCCGACACCAGCCCGGCGATCGAAAACACGCCCAGCTGCGCCAGCCCCGGAAAGCCCGAGAACACCAGCGCCGCAAAGCCGCACACGGAGGTCAGCAGGCCCAGCCGCACGGTAGGCCAGTGCACTTCGCGCCAGCGCTGCCAGCCGGTGCCGGCCACGGCCGCGCCGCGTGCCTGGATCAGGTAGTAGATGGCGTAGTCGACCGTCTCGCCGATCAGCGTGCTGCCGAAGCCCAGCGTGAGCCCGTGCACCGAGCCGAACACGAGGCTGACCGACGCGGTGCCGACCACCACGCCCGTGGCCACCGGCAGGAAGGCGATGACCAGCGCGCGCGGCGAAGCAAAAGCCAGCAGCAACAGCACGCTCATCACGATGCCGCCCACCACCGCGAGGTGGATGGCTTCGGTCTTGATCTTTTCGCGGCTCATGACCGAGAACACGGGCGGTCCGCTCAACAACAGCTTCGGCGCAGCCTCGCCCATGCCACGCGCGGCGGATTCGTAGGCTGCCTGCACGCGGGCGATGGCGACGGCCTGCGCATCGAGGTCGCCGCCGGCCGCGCGCGTGGTGGCGATCATGAGCGCACGCGGCGCCTCGCGCGACATCCAGACGCCGGCCTCGCTGCGCGGCGCGCTGGCCGGCACCAGCTCCATCGCGATGCGCTGGGTCTCGCCCGTCGGGTCGCTGTCGAGCAAGGGCTTGATCGCGTTGCCGGCCGGCGTGCCGAGCATCGACAGCGTGTCGACGATGGCCTCGCGCAGCCCTTCGGCGGTGAACTGCCCCGGCATCACGCCGGACGACAGCTGGTAGCGGTGCTGGAACACCCAGGTGCCGGCCTCGCTCCAATCGCTCACGTCGCCGTTCTGCACCAGGTCGAAGAGCTGGCTCTCGCGCATCGCCTTGCCGACGGCGCGCGAGACCTCCGCGCGCTGTTCGACGCTGCCGCCCTCGAAGCCCAGCATCAGCGTGCGCGAGGCGACGCCGCTTTGCAGCTGCTCGATCAGCACGCGCTGACGCAGGTCGGGGCTCTTGGGGAGAAAGGCCGACAGGTCGGCGCCGATCTGGGTGCGCGCGATGACGACCGCGCCGAGGGCCACGACCAGCAGCCACGCCAGCAGGACGACGATGCGACGCGACCACCCCGGCGGCCCGCCCGCCTGCGCCAGGCTCACGGCGTCGCGCGCCCGGGGGCGCCGGCCGGCACCGCCGACGGCGGTGCATTGGGCGAAATGTGCATGACCGAGCGGTCGCCGCCCACGAACTCCATCTCCAGCCCCAGCACCTCGCTGTTGCGGCCGGTGATGCGCATGCTGCGCACCTGCGCGGCCAGCCGGCTGTCGTTGGGCGTGAGGTCGAGCGTCCACTTGCCGGCGGCGCCGGTCACGGTGCTCTTGAAGTAGCGCTGCAACGTGGCGCCGTCGCCACTCAGCGTGCCGCGCATGGCTTCGACCAGGCCCAGCAACTCGGGCATGCTGTCCAGTGCCAGCGTGCGATTGCGGTTGCCGCGCGACAGGGTCAGCGTGTTGCCGTCGACGGACATGGTCTCGATGCGCGGCGACAGCGTGCGGCGCACCAGCTTGTCGGGCGCCTCGAAGCTCAGCGTGCCGCTCGCGTCGAGCGGGCCTTCGAGGCCGTGCACGAAGCGTTGTTCGGTGAAGCGCGCCTCGCCGCTCTTCTGCCGGGCCAGCAGGCCCATCAGTTCGGGCAGGTCGAACGCCGCCCAGGCCGGCGCGGCACAGAAAGCCACCGCCAGCACCACCACCCTGCAAAGCCGATCAAGCCGCATCTTCGAGCCAGAAATCATGAAAGTTGAACCAGTTGTACGGGTAGGCGCGGCACAGCGCCTCAAGGCGGGCCACATAGGCTTCGACCGCGCTTCGGATGCGGCGTTCACGCTCCGCGGCGTCGACGAACGGCGTGCCGAAGTCGGCCAGCGGGTCGAACCGGACATCGTAGCGGGCACCGCCGCCGTACATGCCGGCCATGAAGAACACCTTGCGGCGCAGCAGCGCCGCAAGCCGGAACGGCCCGTCGTTGAAGACGGCCGGCTGCCCCAGGAAAGGCAGCACGATGTTGTTGCCGCGCTGGTTTGCCGGCTGCTCCTCGCTGCCCGGCAGGGTGCGGTCGGCCAGCATGCCGCCGAGGCCGCCGCCGTCGAGCCAATCGCGCAGCGCGAGCATGGAATGCGGCCGGCCCAGCGCGATCACGTGGGGCCGCATCTCGGGCAGCGCGATGGCGTTCAGGATGGCGGTGATGCGCTGCGCGTTGTCCGGGTACATCAGCATCGCCAGCCGCATGCGGTTCTGGTGCTTTTGCTGCTTGCAGGCGCCGAGCACCTCGAAGCTGCCGATGTGGGCGCCGAGCAGGAAGGCGCCCCGCCCTTCGGCCGCCTCGGCCTCGATCGGGGCGTTGCCTTCGATCTTCAGCTTGAACAGGTCCATGCGCCCGCGCAGGAAGTACACGCGGTCGAGCACGGTGGAGGAAAACGCGTGCAGCAGGCGATAGCCGTCGACCCAGCCCGCGCGCGGGCCGATGGCCCGGAACAGGTAGCGCTTGATGTAGCGGCGCGGCGCCGGCGCGAACAGCAGGAAGTACAGGCTGATCGGCGGCAGCAGCAGCCGCGTGACGTGCCGTCCGCACACCAGCGCCATCAGGCAGATGAAGCGCAGCGCCAGCATGTTGCTGCGCTCGGGCGCGCGCGCCCAGTCGCCCTGCTGGGCCGCCGGGCGGGCGGTCTGCCGCGCCGCTTCGTCCACGGCGCGCGTTTCGGCGTCGGTGTGCTTCATCCCGCCGACTCTGGCACAGCCGTCCAGCGGCCGGTGACAGCCGCCACGCCGTCACAGCGCACGTCGAAACGCACGCCGCGGCCGGTGCCGGCCTCGGGATGCAGCTCGATGGACAGCGTGCTGCCGGGGCGCACGGGCGCCAGGAACTTGGCGGCCGCGAGCGTCGGGCTCGGGCCGAGCCGTGCCGACAGCGCCGGCACGCGCCGCACGACCTCCATGACCTCGGCCAGCAGCAATGCGCCGGGCACCAGCGGCTGTCCGGGGAAATGGCCGGCAAAGGCCGGATGGTCGACCGGCACCGTGTGCGCCATCTGCACCGGCGTCTGGTCGTCGGCCAGCTGCGCCAGCGCAAATTCGCGCAGCGCCCGCACCGTGAGCTTGCCCGTGCCTTCGCGCGGAAAGGCCTTGACCTGCACCACGCGGCGCGGCACGAACACCGGCTCCAGCCGTTGCCGCAGTGCAGCAATGATGTCCGCCGCCGACAGCGTGGGCGCGACCACGAACGCCGCCGGCCGCACCACGCCGTCGGCCACCTCGTCGGGCAGCCAGAAGGCGCCGTCCTCGACACCCGCGATGCTGTTCAGGTGGTAGTTCAGGTGCGCGAGCGAACTGCGCCGGCCAGCGACGTGGATCAGGTCGTTGGCACGGCCGAACAGGCGAAAGCGCCGTGCGTCCAGCAGTTCGAGCACGTCGGCCATGGGCGTCGGTTCGGGAATGAAATCGCCGCTGAAGATGAAGCGCTCGGGACCGTCACCCTCCCCCGGCTGTGCATGCACGCGGATCTCGCCGAAGGTTTCCCAGATTTCGCTCTCGGTCGTGCGGCGCGTGGCCACCTGGCCCGATTCGGTGCTGCCGTAGATTTCGAGCAGCACGCCGCCCAGCGCCTGCTCGGCCTGCGCGGCCAGTTGCGGCGACAGCGGCGCGGTGGCAGACAGGATCAGGTCGACCGGTGGCAGCTCGATGCCCGACAGCAGCAGCGTCTTCAGATGGAACGGCGTGGTCACCAGCGCGCGCGGCCGCGGCACCGAGGCCAACGCCTTCGCCACGTCGGCCGGAAAGAACGGCCGACCGGTTTCGAACGCGGCGCCGCCGAGCATCGCGAGCAGCACCGACGACTCCAGGCCGTAGCTGTGCTGCACCGGCACGGTCGCCACCAGCGTGAGCCCTTCGAGCGTGGGCCGCTGCAGCACACGGCACAGCCGCTCGACCGCCACTTCGACGTCGCCGACCAGCGTGCGCCAGGCCTTGGCATGCGGTTGCGGCACGCCGGTGGAGCCCGACGTGAGCAGGCTGGCCGCATGCCGGCCGCCGTCGATGGCGGGCACGGGCGCATCGCCGGCCGGGCCGGGCACGGCCTCGACCTGCAGGCGCCGCATGCCGGGCGTCTCGAGCTTGGCGTCGTCGGTCAGCGCGAACAGGTGGGCGCCGCCGGTTTCGGTCAGGCGCGCCAGCGTGTCCGGCCGCGCGTCGGGCGGCAGCAGGCTGGCATGGCCGCGCACCAGCGCGGCGCCCAGGCTCACGGCGAAGGCGTAGCGGTCGAGGCAGAGGTTGACGGCAGGCCCTTCGGCGGGCAGCGCGGGCGCCAGGCGCGCGACGTCGGCCAGGAACTGCCGCGTGCTGACCGGCTGGCCGGCGCGCCAGGCCAGGGGCGCGTCGGGGTTACGGTCCGCGAGCAGCGGCAGGAAGGAAGAAGAAGCGGTGTCGGGGGTCACGCGGGCTGCGCCTGTTTCATTGGCCGCCAGCGCCGTTGTCCACCGTCGAGGTGCCGTAGAACGCGCGCACCGCATCGACGAGGCGCGTGCGTTCGAATTCGGGATGCAGGCGGTAGCGCACGAGGTGCTCGCCCACGAAAAGCAGCGCCACGCTCAGCGGCGACAGCACGTTGGCCAGCAGCGACCAGGCCGAGAACGGCATCGTCAGGTAGACCACGATCGACGACACGACCACCACGGCGAAGTACACCGTCCACACCTGCGTCAGGTGCGTCGTGTACGACAGCATGTGCCCCTTCAGCGGGTGCACGCGCTGCGCGAACTGGGTGATCAGCGGTAGGCCCTTGCCGCGCAGCGTCGAGCCGAACCAGCCGCACAAGGCACCGTTGATGCCGATGTGCTGCAGCACGTACAGGCGGTTCGTGTCGCCCGCCTCACCGAGGAAGACGAGCGAGAAGCCGCCGATGCCCAGCGCCGCCGCAATGGCCAGGCCCCAGCGGCCGAACCAGCTGGCGGCGCAGCCCATGGCCGCGATCCACAACGGGCCGAGCAACACCACCACAGCCCAGGGCTCGGTGGCGTGGAACAGCGTCATCCAGTGGGAGAGGCCGGCATACGTGACCCCTACCAGCAGCAGGAGGACGAGTCGCCATCGGGACATGGATCAGGTGGCGCTGCGGTGCTCGGCGACGTGGGTCGCGAGCGTACGCAGCGACTGGAAGATCTGCTGGTTGCGCTCGTCGTCCGAGCGCAGCTGGAAACCGTAGCGGCGCGAGACTTCGAGCGCGACTTCGAGGATGTCGATGGAGTCGAGGCCCAGACCTTCGCCGTACAGCGGGTCGGTGGGAACGATCTCTTCAGGTGCGACCTCGAGATTGAGCGCGTTCACGAGCAACACGGCCAGCTCTTTTTCGATCGGCGACTGTTCGGATGCATCGCCAGTGGCGGGAATGGGGGGCTGAGCAGTCGATGACAAAAAAACCTCCTGAACTTTTTTCCTGAACGACCGTGCGGGGTCGTGAATTATAGGAGTGGCGGTTGATTAGACTGCGCGCTTCGATACGACCCGGAGCGCCCCATGGCCGACCCCCTTCTGATCGCACGCCACGACACCATCGAGTGCACCCTCCTGCCCGGCCTGGCCAACCGCCACGGCCTGATCACCGGCGCCACCGGCACCGGCAAGACCGTCTCGCTCCAGACCATCGCCGAACAACTGTCGAACATCGGCGTGCCGGTGTTCATGGCCGACGTCAAGGGCGACCTGACCGGCATCAGCCAGAAAGGCAGCGTCGGCGAGAAACTGGCCGCCACGCTCAAGGAACGCGGCATCGACGTGCCCGAGCCCGCCGCCTGCCCCGTCACGCTGTGGGACGTGTTCGGCGAACAGGGCCACCCGGTGCGCGCCACCGTGTCCGACATGGGCCCGCTGCTGCTGGGCCGCATGCTCGACGTGAACGAAACCCAGGCCGGCGTGCTGAACCTGGTGTTCAAGATCGCCGACGACAGCGGCATGCTGCTGCTCGACCTGAAAGACCTGCGCGCCATGCTGCAGTACGTGGGCGAGAACGCAAGCCAGTTCACCACCGAGTACGGCAATATCAGCGCCGCCAGCGTGGGGGCGATCCAGCGCGGCCTGCTGCAGATCGAGACCCAGGGCGGCGACAAGTTCTTCGGCGAGCCGATGCTCAACATCACCGACTTCATGCAGACGGTGGGCGGCAAGGGGGTGGTGAACATCCTGGCGGCCGACAAGCTCATGAACTCGCCGCGCCTGTACGCCACCTTCCTGCTGTGGATGCTGTCGGAGCTGTTCGAGCAACTGCCCGAAATCGGCGACCCCGAGAAGCCGAAGCTGGCCTTCTTCTTCGACGAGGCCCACCTGCTGTTCAACGAGGCACCCAAGGCGCTGGTCGAACGCATCGAACTCGTGGTGCGGCTGGTGCGCTCCAAGGGCGTCGGCGTGTATTTCGTCACGCAAAACCCGCTGGACATTCCCGATTCGGTGCTGGCCCAGCTGGGCAACCGGGTGCAGCACGCACTGCGCGCCTTCACCCCGCGCGACCAGAAGGCCGTGAAGGCCGCCGCCAGCACCATGCGCCAGAAGCCCGGCCTGGACATCGAGACCGCCATCACCGAACTGGCCGTGGGCGAGGCGCTGGTGAGCTTCCTGGACGCCAAGGGGCGCCCGAGCATCACCGAGCGCGTGTACGTGCTGCCGCCGGGCAGCCAGCTCGGCCCGATCACGCCCGAGCAGCGCAAGGCGCTGATCGCGGGCTCGCTGGTGGCGGGTGTGTACGAGAAGACGGTCGACCGCGAATCGGCCTACGAAAAGCTCAAGGGCCGCGCCGAGAGCGCCCCCGATGCGCCGGCCGCCGGCACCAAGGGCGGGGCCGCGGCGGAAGAATCGTCCGGCATGGGCGGCATGCTCAACGACATGCTCTTCGGCAGCACCGGCCCGCGCGGCGGCAAGCGCGACGGCCTCGTGCAGACCATGGCCAAGTCGGCGGTGCGCACCATGGGCACGTCGGTGGGCAAGGAGATCCTGCGCGGCGTGCTGGGCGGGATCTTCGGCAGCAAGAAGCGCTAAGAGAAAGCAGAAAGCGGCCGCGCTACCAGCGCAGCAGGCGCGGCCCCAGTGCCGCGCCCAGCAGCACCGGCACCGCGATCCCGCTCACGTACCAGACCGCGAGGAACGGCGCGGTCAGCTCCATGCAGTGCAGCGCGTAGACCGACGCGCCCACACCGCCGGCCAGCGCGCCGGCCGCGGCCCCGGCCAGCGCGGGCCGCGTCGGTGCCAGCCCCCGCAGCGCCACGAAGGTGGCCGCGAACACCGGCAGCGCCATGAAGCCGATGCTCAGGGCGCAGATGCGCCACGACTGGCCCATCAGCAAGGGCATGCGCTCCTCGATCGGCACCGAGAACCAGACGAACGCCGCCAGCCCCCAGACCCCCAACACCGGCAGCAC